>NZ_CAUVXG010000018.1:27771-83965 GCF_963555885.1 Protofrankia sp. Cr2 | reverse complement strand
CTCCAGCCGAATCAACCGTTTCGAGAGAGTCGGCTGTTCCGGCAGCGTGCGTCATTCTCACCTGCGGAGGTAACGCAATGCGTGACATCATCTGGTGTTGACCTTCCTCGATCGCTCCGTCCCGGTTCGACCCGTCCCGGCCTATTACTCACAGTGCGCCCTTGGAAACAAAGAGTACGAAGGATCGACCGGCAACCGCAACCACTTTTGGTGATGTCCCGACATGCAGGCCGTCGGGCGATGTGCCGGCGCGAACCGATCCGCGCCACGCTCCTATCCCCTCGGGGACCTGTTCGCGCAGGTCAGCGCCTGGATGAGCGAGTCGATCAACCGGTCGTGCGAGCAACCGCCTCGACCATCGCCGCGGCCAGAGCGGCCACGTCGGGACACGTCATGACGTACGGCGGCATCGCATAAACGAGCCGGCCGAAGGGACGGACCCAGACTCCCAGCTCCACCAGCAACGGTTGGATCACCCGTAGGTCCACGGGTTCGCGGGTCTCGATCACCCCGATCGCGCCGAGCGTCCGGACGTCGGCAACCCCGGCGAGATCTCGGGCGGGTGCCAGTCCCTGTTCCAACCAGACCTGAAGATCACGAACCCGGCTCCGCCACGGGCTGGTCAACAGCAGGTCGATACTGGCGTTCGCGACAGCCGCGGCCAACGGGTTACCCATGAACGTCGGACCGTGCATGAACGCGCCCGCCTCGGACGCGCACACCCCACGCGCCACCTCGTCCGTGCACAAGGTCGCGGCCATCGACAGGTAGCCGCCGGTCATGGCCTTACCCACACACATGATGTCCGGGCCGATCCCGGCGTGGTCGCAGCCGAAGAGCTCCCCCGACCGACCGAAACCGGTGGCGATCTCATCCGCGATGAGCAGGATGCCGTGGACGTCACACAGCTCACGCACGCGCCTGAGCCAGCCGGGGGCGTAGAAGCGCATCGCCCCAGCTCCCTGAACGACCGGCTCGACGATCACTGCGGCGATCTCGTGCTGATGCTCGTCGAGCAGCCGGGCGATGTCGGCGACATCATGCTCAGCGCAGGGTTCGTCGAAACGCGGTCGCGGTGCGGGCGCGAACAGGTGACGCGGGAGCAGGCCGGTGAACAGGTGATGCATGCCGGTGTCGGGGTCGCACACGGCCATGGCGCCGGATGTGTCGCCGTGGTAGCCACGCCGGACGGTGAGCAGTCTCGTCCGCTCGAGCCGGCCTGTCCCCCGCGCGTACTGCAACGCCATCTTGATCGCGACCTCGACGGCGACCGACCCGGAGTCGCTGAAGAACACCTTCTCCAGCGGAGCCGGAGTGATCTCGACCAGGGTCCGCGCGAGCGTCACCGCGGGGGCGTGGGTGAGCCCACCGAACATCACATGCGCCATGTCGTCGAGTTGGGTACGGACAGCCTGATCGAGGACCGGGTGGGCGTATCCGTGGATCGCGGCCCACCACGACGACATCCCGTCGATCAGCTCCCGGCCGTCGGCCAGTCGCAGCCGTACCCCGGCCGCCGAGGCCACCGGGAACACCGGCAGCGGGTCGGTCACCGACGCGTACGGATGCCACACATGCGCCCGGTCGTCGGCGAGCAGCTCCGCCACGTCGCTGTACCGGCCTGATCCCCACCCGTCTGATCCTGACTGACCTGATCCCCACCGGCTGTGCCCCATACCGCATGTCTACCGCGCAGCACGACCGGCCCCGGTAGCCTGGACGAACCTGTCACACTGGAGGCACCGACGGCGGACAGAGGCGGTAGGCGGCGGCGTTTGTGGGGGTCGGTACCCGGAAAGACCGTCACCGGCAGCGGTATCGGTCTCGCCCGGGGAAGGTCACCGTGTTTCAACTGATCTGGATCGTGCTCGCAGGTCTCGTCATCGGCCTGCTGGCCCGCCTCGTCGTCCGGGGTCCGCAGAAGATCCCTTTGTGGCTCACGGTAATCGTTGGGATTATCGGCGCACTGGTCGGCAACATCATCGCTGGCGCGATCGGCGTAGCCCACACCGGTGGTGTCGACTGGATACGCCATATCCTGCAGGTCGGTGTGGCCGCCGGGCTCGTCGTCCTCGTGACACCCGTGTGGATGAACCGACAGTCCCAGCACAGCGACAGTCGTTATTGACAAGAATTCGTTACTTAGAGCGACCGACAATAGGGGACGCGGCGTCGCGGGGCCGAAGCACGCACCTCGCGATCTACACGCACTCCAGCCCCACTCCTTGATCCGCATTCCATGCGGTGCGACGAGTGGAAGGACGACGTCCGGAGACGCGGGTTTTCGGGTGGAAAATGTATGTCAACCATCCACTCGTCCTGGTCCGGTTCCCTGTCCTGCGCTGCCCGGTTTGCATCAGTGATCGGATCGCACGTTCCCCGCACTGCCACGCCCGCAGGCGGGAGGCGGTGGTGGGCCGGGCCGGCGCCACGGGCAGGATAAGCGTGTGGTCCTGCCGATTCACGACATCAACCCACTTCGCCGCCGGCCGATCATGACCTGGCTGCTGATTGCGGTGAACGTCGCCGTCTTCGTGTTCTTCGAGCCGATCGTGTCCTCGGTTGCCGGCTTCAGCACGTCAGCCGCGCAGAACGTGTGCGAACAGCAACGGTTCTTCGACCGGTGGGGTGCGATTCCCGTGGAGATGCTGGATAACCAGCAGCTCGATCGGGTACCGAGCGGCAACTCCCCCGGCCGGAACGCCCAGGGCCAGGTGCTCTGCGAGCTGGAGTCCCCGCCGTCGTTCGTCAAGTCGCCGGTGCTGTCGGTACTGACGTCCATGTTCCTGCACGGAAGCTGGCTGCACCTGCTCGGTAACATGCTGTTTCTGGGCGTCTTCGGCAACAACATCGAGGACCGCATGGGCCGATTTCTATATCTGATCTTCTACGTGGTGTGCGGATACACGGCCGCCTACGGGTTCGCGCTGTTCGAACCGGACTCGACCACGACACTCATCGGCGCGTCCGGGGCGATCGCCGGTGTTCTCGGCGCTTACCTCGTGGTGTTCCCGCGGGCGCGGGTCATCGGCCTCGTCACGTTCCTGTTCTTCCTGCCGTTCTGGCTGCCGGCATGGCTCGTGCTGGGCTTCTGGTTCGCGCTGCAATACGTGTATTTCACCGGGATGGGCGTCGCCGACGGTGGCAGCGTGGCCTATGGCGCCCATGTGGTCGGGTTCGTCTTCGGCGCCCTGGCGGTCATCCCGTTCGTCCGCGAACTGCGGGCCGCGGGGCCCCCTCGTCGCCACGCCCCCGACTACCGCTGGGTCCGCCGGACTCCCTGGTCCTGACGAGTTCCCCGCCAGCCGCCGGCCGCGCGATCATGGTTCTTCTCGCGCGGCCGGCGGGCTCACGGGCATCTACGAAACAGGAACAGGCTCCGGCCGGCGCAGTCCACGACGCCGCTTCTTCTCAGCCTTCTCAGCCGTCTCAGCCGTCTCAGCCGTCTCAGCCGTCTCGGCTTGCTCGCCCTGCTCGGCTTGCTTTGCCTTGTCGGCGGCCTCGGCGGTCCGGGCGGCCGATGGCAGCGCAACCTCGATGGCGACCGTCCGCCAGCCCTCGAAAACCTCCTCGGTCCCGAACCCGTTCGCAGCCAGCGCCTTGGCCGCGCCGATGAGCTGTTCGTACGTCCGCTGATCGTCGACTTCGTCCGGGCGCTCGTCCGTGCCCTCGTCGGCGGTGGACCGCCGCGACACCACGCACCCGACCTGGAGCGACACACCCGCGGGTGCTGTCGCGGGTGATACCGATGACAGCGGTGAAGCCGAGCCGGTCCGCGTGAGCGTCCAGGTCCGGACAAACACGAACGGCTCGTCCGGGCCGGCCACCGGGAGGCCACCGACGTACTCCTCGAGGATCTTGACAACCCGCTCGACAGGTGCTGGACCTGAATCCGCACCGCTTCTACCCAGCCGCATGGCGACGTCCTCCCTCACACGTGAACAATCTCCGGACCGTGGCAGCCGCGAGCAACCTCGCGAGAATCCGGTAGCGCATCTTCCCGGATGCCCTGGTCGCTTCCTGCACCGGGGTGCTCACGAGACATTGGCGACACATCTGTTCATCAGGCGTTTCAACACCGCGACCGGGGTAAAGATCCGCTAATCGGTCTGATCAGAGACGCAGTGCGGCGTGGGCGCCGGAGATGACGCCTTCGCCACCTCGAACATCCTCGGAACCCTGACCCAGAGAGGACCACCATGCGTACCCGTGCACAGGTTCCCATCGTCGCCCTGGTCTGGCTCGTCGTAGGCATCGTCATCGCAGTCAGCAAGACCTACGAGGTTCATAACGGCTCTCAGGTTGTCACCTTCATCCTGGCGGTGATCCTCTGGCCGATCCCGCTACTTGGCGGAACCATAACGGTCCAATTTTGAGATCATCTAGTTTTCCAGCCAACTAGATGTAACGTGATGTAACTTAACAATCTCATTGTGGTGACGAAGTTGTCGGGTCGTCGGGTCATCGCAGCGACGACCCGACGACGCCGCCGGAGACTGCCGCGTTGAGCTCTGCCACACACGAGGCGCTCCCGCGGAAACCGGCAGTCGCCGATTACGTAAGAGCCGGGGGTCAAGCTCCACCGACTCGGTTAGAATCTGTTTGCGTAATGTGACTTGTAGTGACAGACAACCCCGGTCAGGCGGAGAATACGGTGTCGGAGAAATCTGCGAACGTGGCCGGACCGGTTGGGATCGCACCGGACGCGACCGCGATCCGGGTGTTCCTCTTGGATGATCATGAATTGGTTCGTCGCGGGCTACGCGATCTCCTTGCCGGTGAGCACGGCATCGACGTGGTCGGCGAAGCCGATCGGGCCGACGGTGCGGACCAGGCGATCCTCGCGACGCGGCCCAACGTCGCGATCCTCGACGCACGTCTACCGGACGGCAGCGGGATCGAGGTGTGCCGGCAGGTCCGCTCGCAGGACCCGACAATCGGCTGCCTGATCCTCACCTCCTTCGACGACGAGGACGCGCTGTTCACCGCGATCATGGCGGGAGCCGCCGGATACGTGCTCAAACAGATTCGTGGCACCGCGCTGGTGGACGCCGTGCGGCGGGTCGCGGCCGGCCAGTCGCTGCTGGACCGCACGGTCACGCCGCGTGTACTGTGCCGACTTCGGCAGGACTCCGACGAGGGCGGGCAGCTTGCCGGCCTGACCGACCAGGAGCGTCGCATTCTCGCGCTCATCGCCGAAGGGCTCACCAACCGACAGATCGCCACCCGGATGTTCCTGGCGGAGAAGACGGTGAAGAACTACGTGTCCAGCCTGCTGTCCAAGCTCGGGCTGGAGAGTCGGACCCAGGCTGCGGTGTTCGCCACCAGACTCGGCGGCTAGGAAGCCTCGGCGGTTAGGAGGCCGCTGAAGACGTTGTTCAGCGGCCTCCTAGATCAGAACCGTGGACCACGGTTGCCAGCCGAAGACAACAACGGCACGTGCCCGAAAACACTGCGACAATTCGTCCGGGTAGACAGCCGTCCGGGGTCGACCCAGTGAGGGGACGCTTGTCCGCGTCGTGGAGGGGTGCCACTTTGATCAACAAGGTCCTGGTCGCGAACCGCAGCGAGATCGCTGTTCGTGTCTTCCGAGCCGCGAACGAACTGGGCCTGCGTACTGTCGCCGTCTATACGCCCGAAGACGTGGGTTCGCTGCACCGGATAAAGGCCGATGAAGCATATGAACTCGGTGAGCCAGGACATCCCGTCCGGGGATATCTGGATGTCGATGCCCTGCTGGCCGTGGCGAAGCGGGTCGGCGCGGACGCGCTGCACCCGGGCTACGGCTTCCTCTCGGAGAGTGCGGCGTTGGCCGAGGCGTGTGTACTGGCCGGCATCACGTTCGTCGGTCCCCCGCCGCAGGTGCTGCGCCTCACCGGCGACAAGGTGGCCGCCCGTGAGGCCGCGGTGGCCGCGGGCCTGCCGGTGCTGAGAGCCTCGGCCCCGCTGACGGACCCGGCGGCCGCCGCCGAAGCCGCCGAAGCGGTGGGCTTTCCACTGTTCGTGAAGGCATCGGCCGGTGGTGGTGGCCGCGGGCTACGCCGGGTGCAGCGGATCGATGATCTCGCCGATGCGGCGGCGAGCGCGATCAGGGAGGCTGCAGCGGCGTTCGGCGATGGAACGATCTTCCTTGAGCAGGCGGTGGACCGGCCCCGCCATATCGAGGTGCAGGTTCTCGGCGACGCGGCCGGGAATGTCGTCCACCTCTACGAACGGGACTGTTCGGTACAGCGCCGCCATCAGAAGGTCGTCGAGGTGGCGCCCGCGCCACTGCTCGATCCGGCTGTCCGTGACCAGCTGTGCGTGGATGCGCTTGCGTTCGCCCGGCATGTCGGCTATGTCAACGCGGGCACGGTCGAGTTCCTGGTTGCGGCCGACGGCTCACACACCTTCATGGAGATGAACCCGCGCATCCAGGTCGAGCACACCGTGACCGAGGAGATCACCGGTGTCGATCTGGTCGCGGCCCAGTTGCGGATCGCCGCCGGTGCGACCCTGGCCGACCTGGGCCTCACCCAGGAATCGATCACGATCCGCGGGGCCGCGGTGCAGTGCCGGGTGACCACCGAGGACCCGGCGGACGGCTTCCGCCCGGACATCGGGAAGATCACCCGATACCAGTCCCCGGGCGGCCCGGGAGTTCGACTGGACGGGGCGACCTACGAGGGTGCGCAGGTCACCCCGTACTTCGACTCGTTGCTGGTCAAGGTGACGACCCGGGGCGCCACCTTCGAGCAGGCCACCGGGCGGGCCCGCCGGGCGCTGGCGGAGTTCCGGGTCCGCGGTGTGCGCACGAACCTGAAGTTCCTGCGCCGGTTGCTGGCCGAGCCGGACTTCCTGGCGGGACACGTGACCACGTCCTTCCTGGACGACCGGCCCGCTCTGTCGATCGGTGACGGCGGAACCGACCGGACCAGCCGCCTGCTGGACCGGCTCGCGCACAGCACCGTCAACGGGCACAAGCGACCGGCCGGCACGCTGGTCGACCCGGTGACCATGTTGCCGTCATTGCCCCCCGCCATGGCGCCGGCCGGATCCCGCCAGCTTCTCACCGAGCTCGGACCACGGGAATGGGCGGCGAGGCTGCGGGCGTCCGAGCAGCTCGCGGTCACCGACACCACCTTGCGTGACGCCCATCAGTCGCTGCTGGCCACCCGGCTGCGGACCACTGAGATTCTCGCGGCGGCGCCCGCATACTCCAGGCTCACCCCCGAGCTGCTGAGCCTGGAGTGCTGGGGCGGGGCGACCTACGATGTGGCGCTGCGGTTCCTGGCGGAGGACCCGTGGGAGCGTCTCGCGGCCATCCGCGAGCGGGTACCGAACATCTGCCTACAGATGCTGCTGCGCGGACGCAACGCGGTCGGCTACACTCCCTACCCCGATGACGTGGTCCGGGCGTTCGTCGCCGAAGCGGCCGCAACCGGTATCGACATCTTCCGCGTGTTCGACGCGCTGAACGACATCGAGCAGATGCGGCCGGCGATCGACGCGGTCATCGAGGCTGGGGCGGTCGCCGAGGGCACCCTGTGTTACACCGGTGACCTGGCGGATCCAACCGAATCGATCTACACCCTCGACTACTATCTTCGCCTGGCCGAAGGACTCGTCGCCGCCGGCACCCACGTACTCGCGGTCAAGGACATGGCAGGGCTCCTGCGACCGGCCGCGGCGCGCATCCTGGTGACGGCGCTGCGGGCGAACTTCGACCTGCCCGTCCATGTGCACACCCACGACACCGCCGGCGGTCAGCTCGCCACCCTGCTCGCGGCGGCCGACGCCGGCGCGGACGCTGTGGACGCCGCGGCCGCGCCGCTGTCGGGTGGAACCAGCCAGCCGAACATGTCCGCGTTGGTCGCCGCCACCGACCACACCCCGCGCGCGACCGGGATCGACCTGGCCGCGCTGTCCGCCATGGAGCCGTACTGGGAGGCTGCGCGTGACCTCTACGCGCCCTTCGAGGCGGGCCTGCGGGCACCGACCGGTGCGGTGTACCGCCATGAGATCCCCGGCGGGCAGCTGACGAACCTACGTCAGCAGGCGATCGCGCTCGGACTTGGCGCGAAGTGGTCACAGGTGCAGGAGTGCTACGCCCTGGCCAACGACCTGCTCGGCAAACCCATCAAGGTCACTCCGACGAGCAAGGTCGTCGGAGACCTGGCGTTGTTCATCGCAAGCGGCGATATCGACGTCGCCGCCCTGCGGGATCATCCGCAACGGTACGACCTACCAGCGAGCGTCCTGGGCTACCTGGCGGGCGAACTCGGTACCCCGCCGGCAGGCTTTGCCGAGCCGTTCCGCGAACGTGCGCTCGCCGGCCGGCGCCCGGCCGCGCCCACAGCCGAGCTCAGCGCGGCGGACACCGCGGCACTGGCCGGCGCAGGCCGGCGGGAGGCACTGTCCCGGCTGCTGTTCCCGGGTCCGTGGAAGGACTACACCGCGGCGCTGGCCGCGTACGGCAACAGTGCGGCGATCCCCACCGAGGAGTTCTTCTACGGCCTCACCCCGGGTAAGCCGGTGGTCGTCACGGTGGAACCGGGTGTCGAGACCATCGTCGAGCTGCACGACATCGGTGGACCGGACGATGCGGGTATGCGCACCCTCTACCTGCGGGTCAACGGAGCGCCACGGCCGGTGTCGGTGCGGGACAACTCCATCGCGCCGGCGTCCAACGCCGCCCGACGCGCCGATCCGGGCGATCCGACCCAGATCCCCGCGGGGCTACCCGGCCTGGTCACCTACGCAGTCGTTGCCGGTGACCGGGTCGGCCAGGGTGACCGGCTCGCGACCATCGAGGCCATGAAGATGGAGGCGGCCGTCACCAGCCCACACACGGGAACCGTCACCGAGGTGCTCCGCTCGTCCGGTGTCTCGGTCGAGGTCGGCGACCTTCTGCTCGTCGTCATCCCGGACCCGACCGGCAGCTGACCCAGGACGCCGGCCCCGGGTCTGAGCGCGGTCCCGCTCGGACCCGGGGCCGCGGCGACCCTATGAGGCCGTCCTATGGCACTGCGTCATGAGGCTGCGTCATGAGGCTGCGAGGAAACGGTCGAGGACGCGGACACCGAAACGCAGCGATTCGACCGGCACCCGTTCGTCCACACCGTGGAACATCCCGGCGAAGTCCAGGTCCGCGGGTAGCAGCAACGGGGAGAAGCCGAAGCACCGGATTCCCAGCCGGGAGAAGGACTTGGCGTCCGTGCCGCCCGAGAGCATGTAGGGGACGACCCGGGCGGTCGGGTCCTCGGCCCGCAGAGCGCCGGCCATGGCGTCCACCAGCGGCCCGTCGAACCCGGTCTCCAGCGCCTGGTCGTAGACGACCCAGTCGCGGCGGACCGCCGGGCCGATCAGTTCGTCGATCTGGCGGAGGAACTCCTCCTCCTGGCCCGGCAGGAAGCGCCCGTCGACGTAGGCGGTGGCCTCGCCCGGGATGACGTTGACCTTCGCGCCGGCCTCGAGCTGCGTGGGGTTCACCGTGTTGCGGATGGTGGCACCGATCATCCGAGCTATCGGCCCCAGCTTGGCGATCGTGGTCTCCAGGTCCTCGGTCTGCACATCGATGCCGAGCGCGTCGCCGACGGAGTCCAGGAACATGCGCACGGTCGGGGTCAGGACCACGGGGAAACGATGGCGGCCCAGCCGTACGATCGCCTCGCACAGCGCGGTGACCGCATTGTCATCGTTGATCATCGATCCATGTCCCACCCGGCCGGCAACGGTGAGCTTCATCCAGGCGATGCCCTTCTGGGCCGTCTCGATGAGGTACAGCCGCAGGTCGTCGGAGACGGTGTAGGAGAAGCCGCCGACCTCGCTGATCGCCTCGGTGCAGTCGGCGAACAGCTGCGGGTGATTGTCGACCAGCCAACGGGCGCCCAGGGTGCCGCCGGCCTCCTCGTCAGCCACGAAGGCGAGGACCAGATCGCGCGGTGGACGGCGACCGGACCGGACAAGATCACGAATGACTGCGAGGGTCATCGCGTCCATGTCCTTCATGTCGACAGCGCCCCTCCCCCACAGGCACCCATCGACGATCTCGCCGCTGAAGGGGTGGACCCGCCAGTCCGCCGGATCCGCCGGCACCACGTCGAGATGACCGTGGATGAGCAGCGGTGCCCGACTCGGGTCACGGCCTTCGACCCTGCTGATGACGCTGGTACGGCCCGGTTCCGATTCCAGCAGGGTCGTCTCCAGGCCGACCTCGGCGAGTTTGGCGGCAACGTACTCGGCGATCGCCCGTTCATTGCCGTCACCGCTGCCTCGGTTCACCGAGTCGATCCGCAACAGGTCCCGGCAGATCTCGACCGCCTCATCCTGCGCCGTTACGCTGGGTATCGGAACCAGATCAGATGTGGCCGACAGGGACGTTGTTGTGTCATTGGAGACCGGGTGGTTGCTTGCCATGGGACTAGTTTGCCAGCGTGGTTGAAGATTAATTGCAACAAGAGATGCCGTCAACACCGTTGACTACAGCTGAGGTTGATCTCGCAGCCGGTCGCAGCCCCATCGATCAACGGTTGATGAGCTGTGGAGCGGTCCACTGGCCGCGGGCAGCCTGCATGTACGCGCGGCCGGCACCGGCTCAGCTGATCACTGCTGGCGCCATCGCCGCCGTCAGCAACCGCCGCGGGTTGCCGCCACCGTTGGCCGCAACCGTCCACATATCGCTGCCGAAGTCCCCGGGCAGCGCGTAGGTGAGTGTCTCGTCGTCAAGCCAGACCGCCTGATCATCAACACTGCGGTTCTCGGCGAGAGGCGTTTCGACCATCGCCTGAAGATCGAGGACGTACAGCCGCCAGGGCGCGTCGGCGGGCAGGCCCGGCACCCGCTTCTTGAATGCCAGCCGGGTCCCGTCCGGTGCCAGTGACGGACACTCGACGTTCTCACGCACAGTGGTGAGCGTGCGGGTCACGACGTCACCCCGTACCAGGTAGGTGCTCCCGCCGGTGGCGAGCGTCGCGTAGAAGTGATCGTCGTCGGCGAAGGTCACGCCCCAGAAGTTGACGTCAGCGTTGCGGTAGGCATGCCCGTCCTTCACGACCTGGTAGTCCTCCAGCGTGCGCTGAAGGGTCCAGGTGCGGGTGTCCAGAATCGAGGTACGGGTGGAAAACTGCCCGACCCCGTAGGAGTCGCCGCTGACGAAAACCGTCCATGCGACCAGATGGCCGCTCGGGGAAACCCGCGCCCGGGTGGGGATGCCGTCGAGGAAGTAGCGCCGCTGTTCGCGCAGGCCCGCATCGAGTATCACCGCCGCGAAGGTGTCCGACACCGCGGCGTGCACCGCCTGCAGGCAGATACCTGTCCCGGCCGCGGCGTAGAAGCGCTGGCAGTGAACTGTGGACGCGGTACGCGGACCGGCCGGGTCCGCCGACGGCACCGATGTCAGCTCGTCACGGTGCGGACCCCAGAGCATGTTGCGGAAGACCAGCATCGGCGCCCGGGTCGAATCCGCAGCGGTGAGCGCGACCTGCCCAGCGGTCACCGCCACGCCGCCAACCGTGCGATCGCGGCGGGCGCCGCGGTCGGCGGCGTGGCGCACCGAGCCCACGGCGATCGCGGTGAGCAGCCCGATCGCGGCGAGTAGGACGAGCAGGCGGGTACGTACGGTCACTGTGTCGCCTCCACTGCTGCGATGGGTGCAATGATCGCGCTCGCCGCGGCGCAGGTCGCCAGCGTCACCGTGGCGACGATCAGCGCGGTGTGGCTCCCCCACGCCGTCCAGGCCGCGCCGAACGACAACGAACACCCGAAGCGGGCGCCGGCCTGCCCGGTCTGTACCAGCGCCAGGCCGCTGGCCCGCAGCTCGGCCGGCACCGAGCCGGCCGCGGCCGCCATGAGCACCCCGTCGGTCGCGGCGTAGAAGGCGCCGTGCAGGACGAGCACCGCGACCGGCAGGCCGGCTACAACCAGGCCGGCTACCGTCACCGGCCCGACCTGCTCTCCCGTTGCGTGCGTCGGCGCGAGCAGCAGCCCGTAGGCCACGAGCAGGCCCAGATGCCCGGCGAGGAAGACCCGCCAGCGGCCGAACCGGTCGGCAGCCTGGCCGAGCGGGACAGCCAGCAGCAGGAACGCGCCCGCCGTACCGAGCGGCAGGAGCGGGAACCAGCGCTCGGACAGACCCAGGCGTCGCTGCAGCAGCAGGTAGACGAAGGAGTCGCTGACCGTCGCCAGACCCAGCAGGAACGCACAGAGCGTGAGCCGCCGCAGGTGCGGTCGGCCCAACAGACCGAGCGCCGCGCGCACGGACACCGTGGCTGCCGCCACGGCCGGTTGGGCTGCGGCCGGCTGCACCGCGGCACAGCTGGGTGGGGCCGGCGCCGGGACACGTCCGGGAGCGAAAAGCAGCAGCACCAGCACGCCCATGGTGGCGATGCAGAAGCTCACCATGAACACGGCGTCGAATCCCCCGGCAGCCGTCCGCAGGACGAAGAAGGCCGTGAGCGGGCCCAGCAGCGCTCCCGCGGTGTCCATGGCGCGGTGCACGCCGAAGGAACGGCCCTGGGCACCGGGCGGCGCGGCAAGTGAGATCATCGCGTCGCGGGGGGCTGTACGCAGGCCCTTGCCGGTGCGGTCGACGGCGAGAACAGCACCGATCAACGGCACGCTGTGGACGGCGAGCAGGGCCGGCTTGCACAGAGCGGACATACCGTACCCGAACGCCGCGATGGTCTTGTGCCGCCGGCCACGGTCGGCGAGGTTGCCACCGACGAGGCGGACCAGTGCGCTGACCCCGTTGTAGACGCCGTCGAGCAGGCCAAACCCCAGCGGGGACAGACCCAGTTCGGTCACCAGGTACAGCGGCAGAACGGCGGTGACCATCTCCGAGGAGACATCGGTGATGAGGCTGACCGTGCCCAGGATGAGCACCGTGTGCGGCACCGCCCGCAGCACGGTGCGGCCGGCCGGGCGAATCTCGGCGCGGCTCTCGGCGCCGGGCAGGGGGCCGAGCGGCCGGCCCGGGTGTGGACCCGGGCCGGACGACTCGGACGCGGTGCGGGCGTCCGCTACGTACACGGTCTCTTAGTTCCAGATACCGGTGATGTCCGATGCGGTCGCGGCGTTACCCGCATGGGTGGTGAGGCCGCTGAGGTCCTCCAGCGTGCGTAGCACGTTGTAGTGGTTGTAGGTCGTCGATGAACTGCCGCCCACGATGACGTGCTGCCCGTAGACCACCGTGGCGATGTGGTTGCTGCTGGAGCCGTTGTCCTCGTCGAAGGTCAGGACGAGGAGGCTGTTGTGGGTCTTGGCCCAGGTGGCGTAGGCGCCGAGGTTGTTCTGCACCCACGTGTCACCGGTGGAGACCGAGCAGTCATGCATGTCGTTGCACAGGTTCGGAACGACGAACGAGACCTTCGGCAACGTGGTGTAGTCGGTTGGGAACTGCGCGAAGGTGTGGGCGGTGTTCAGCGGCACATTACTGAAGGCGAACCACGGGTTGTGCTTGCGGGCGTACTTCGTGCTGCTCTTGGTGCACACCGTCGAGCCCTCGGAGGGCAGGCCCTCGTTGTAGCTGCCCCAGGTCAGACCCGCGCCGATAAGTTCGGAGCCGAGGTTGGCGGCGCTGCTGAACTGCGGGGTGTAGCAGCTGTCGTTGGTGATGCCCTGGGTGCTGCCGGAGAAGAGCGCAAGGTAGTTGGGCTGGCTGGGGTGGGTGATGCCATAGGAGGACGAGAGGTTGGCGCCGCCGCTCTTCAGCGTGTTGTTGATGTACGGCGCGCTCGAGCTACCGATGATCTGCGAGTAGGAATGGTTCTCCAGTACGACCACGACCACGTGGTCGGGTGTGGGTAGCGCGGCGGCCTGCGCGCTGGCTGGCAGCAGACCGACGGCCGCGGCCGCCAGACCGGCGGTGGCACCGAGCGCTGCGAGCACCCAGCGCGGGCGTCTGAGGCGGGCGGGAACGGACACAGCAGACCTCCGGAAAATGCCTCGGGGGACAACACAGGGGCGTCGACTGGGCGGGGGTCAGGCTAAGCGCGCGGTTACCGTCCCGTCAGCGGACCGGACGTGACGGCCACACAAACAGTTGTGTCGGTATTTGACCCCGGTTGTTACCCGACCCCACCCCCGCCGTCTGGTATGCCCGGTTGACACCCATAACGAACTGATCACGCGTAGTCAGGCGTGGGCAGCTCATGCAGAACCTGTTTTGAAACAGCGCGACAGAACGGTGACCGGAATCGTCAGCGCGGTACCCTGAACACCTGAGACCTGAGCACCGAAGAAAGCGCTGAGCGCAATAAACCGCGCAGCAAATACCATCAGCACACGAAGCTGCCTGTTTTTTCCGCCACACCGGCCGACGCACACCTGTTGTTCATCATCGCGGAATACAGATTTTGCAACTCCGCCCTAATCTCGCCGACAGACTTCCGGTTCGTCACCGGCGAACCCGGTATGCCGACCAAGGGACAAGGTGGAGGATGACACGCTTGCGCCAGCCGTTCCGCCGGCGGGCATGCTTTCCAGCGTCCAGGCGAGTGGCCGGCGGCACGACCACCGCTAGCAGGAGCACCACCGCTGGCAGGGGTAGAGCCCGCATCGCCGCGCTCACGCTGATGTCGATCACTGTGCTCCTGCTCGCCCAGCCCACGCCGGCACAGGCTGCCGACTCCACCCAGTACGGCGGCGACGCCTCGCGCGGCCTCGGTGTCGCCATCCCGTTCAGTGGTTTCACTGACCGTAATGGACAACCGGTCGCGATCTCGGGCGCGGTGGGCGCGGACCTCGTTCTCGGCTCGACCACCCGGCCATATCTGCCGTGCCAGAACTTCGATCCGCGTACGGGTACCGGTGACACCTTCGTGAATGCCTGCGAGGTCCGCGGAAGCTACGCCACCTACACGCGGTTCGCGGCTGGCAACGGAATTCTCTTCCCACACGGCTACTTCATGCCCGACACGCAGCCGAACCTGGTCGAGGGCGGCTCGCTGCGGACGGACTGGGGCGCTCGCACCGCCGGGCTCTCCCTGGAGTTCTACCCCGACGTCACCCGCGACCAGGAATACGTACACTCCCGTTTCTACGTCGACCGGTTCAACCACCGGGCGAACGGCTGGACCTACTCCGCCTATGTGGGAACCATCGCGCTCGCCACCCTCGCGGACCCGGGTACCGCCCAGATCACCGGAAACGTGACCAGGGGCGGGGCCGCGCCAGCCAAGAACGAGATCAGGTTCATGATCTTCGGCGGTGATGCGCGTTCGTCCGTGGGATATCCGATCTCCTCCTTCACGGTCACCTACAGCAGCGGCGGCCCAGACTGGACCAGCGGAGCGATGTACGCCGGGTCACAGCGGGTCACCGTCGACGACAGCTCCACCGGGCACCAGTGCATATACGATCTTCCTAAAATCACTGGTGCCGACAACCACATGGATTTCGACGTCGCCCGTCCCGGCTTCGGCCGCAACGGTGGACAGTGCAACTTCGCGTAAGAGCGCCCGGCAACAGGGACGCGGCGTCGCGGGGCAGGGTAGGCAACCACGCGGTGGTGTAGCGCGAAGGTGCCATTCCTGTTAATCACCGCGGCTGGCGCCTGTGAGCGCTTAGCGTGGTGGTGTGAGGCGAATCGCCGCGGGACCGCGTGCTGCGAGGCTGACCGCACGCCCCGGATACGGGTACGGGCGGCTGGCCACAGTCATGGCGGGACTATGCATCGCATGTGCACTCGTGATCTCTGCCTGCGACACCCGAAATACATCGACCAGACCGGCCACGGCCACCGATTGCCGAGAACCTGGAGTGACCAAGGACCAGATCACGTTAGGGATGCTGTACCCTGACACCGGAAACGCAGCCTCGCTGTTCCTGCCCTTCCGCGCAGGTGTAGACGCCCGACTGGGCGTCGCGAACAACGCTGGTGGAATAAACGGTCGCGAGGTGGTGTACACCTGGCGCGACGACGAGTCCCAAGCGGCTGCCAATCTCGCCGCGGCACACAGCCTGGTCGACACCGACGAGGTCTTCGGCATCATCGAGTCGACCTCGGTGGCCAGCGGTTCAGCTGGATTCCTGCACGACCGCGGGATACCGGTCACCGGCACGTCCCTGGAAACACCCTGGACGATCTATGACAACATGTTCAGCTACTCCAACCTGATTGCCAACGGCACGTCCATCAGTACCTGGGGGGACTTCGTCGCCGCTCACGGCGGCCACACCGCGGTCGTGGCCCAGGCAACCTTCTCCGCCACGTCGCTGAGCGTCGCCGCCGAACTGACCACAAGCCTGCGGTCAGCGGGTGTTCCTGTCGTCGAGACCCTCGACGTGACCGGCCCCATCGACGCCGCCGACATCGGCAGACGCATCAAGGCCAGCGGGGCGGACGTCCTCGTCGGTGCCGTGACCGCCGCGTCCTTCGGCCAAGTCGTCGCGGCTGCCCGGACCGCCCGGGCCGGACTACGGGTCGTCCTCTCCCCGACCGGCTATGATCAGAACGTCCTGCGCCTGTTCGGAACCACCCTTGCCGGCGTCTACATCTTCGTCGACTACACACCCTTTGAAACCGACACGCCCGCACATCGGGAATTCCTCCGGGCCGTGCCCTATTACGCCCCACAACTTCAGCCACCGAACCAGCAGGCCGCGCTCTCCGGCTGGATCTCAGCGGACATGTTCCTTCGAGGACTCGCCGATGCCGGGACCTGCCCCACCCGCCAGCGGTTCATCACCGGGCTGCGTGCGGTGCACGACTATGACGCGCACGGACTGCTGCCCGCGCCCGTGGACTTCACCGCCGGTTTCGGCCAACTCAGCCGTTGCTACACCTTCCTCCAGGTCAGTGCGGATGGGAATCGCTTCCAGCTCGTCCCGCCCACGCCGCTGTGCGGCTCACGGCTCGGCTGACCACTGACCACTGACCACGGATGGCGCGGGCATCGCGGCGATCGGTCACGTCACCGGATCACTGGGGAGCGAAGATCACCGTCACGGTCTGGGCTGCGCCGGTGCCGTTCGATACGACTTCGACGCTCTGGTTGTATCCCACGAAGGTCAGCTCCGTCGTGGTGGCGGACTTGACCTGGTGTTGGAACGTATAACCGGCAGCGGGCATCGCTTGGCGGTAGTACCGGATCGCCTCATCCCCGGTCACACCGCTCAACGCAATGGTCGCTCCAATGCCCTCGGACGCCACGACCGTCGGCGTCGCTCCCTTCGGGAACGGGAAGTGCTTGGGGACGACCGTTCCCCGCAGTGCCGCGATTCCCGACGTCGCGGTGGCTGCTGGCGTCGCCGTCGCCGCTGGAGACGCCGTCCGTGCCAGGTCGAGGTCGGTCGGCAGGTCGGTCGGCACGTTGGTGGACAGTCCAGCTGCGGACGCACCTGCGACCGGCACCGATGCCGCGGGTGCGGTGGCGGGCGTTGAACCGCCGCCGCACCCACTGAGCAGGACCGTCACAGCGACAGTGACGCCAACCGTGGCACCGGCCGTCATCGTCCGAAGC
The DNA here is from genome assembly GCF_963555885.1 of Protofrankia sp. Cr2. Lineage (NCBI taxonomy): Bacteria > Bacillati > Actinomycetota > Actinomycetes > Frankiales > Frankiaceae > Protofrankia > Protofrankia sp. Cr2. The sequence goes on along the minus strand of NZ_CAUVXG010000018.1, from coordinate 66,524 downwards.
TGGTGTCTGCTGTCCCGACCCATCAAACCTCCTGATATGAACGCGCCGCCCACATGTCTCCCATGCAGTGCGTTGGGTCATAAATATATGAACCGTACGTTAACCGGCCGAAGAGAGATTCATGATCAATTTGTGGATGCAAGGTCGTCAACACTGTTGATTATAAGGACAAGTCATTACAGAGAGTAACTACGACCCTGCGGATGCGACCGGACTAGTCAACACATGACCCCGACGTGTCATGCCCGAATTGCCCTCGAAGGAAGAACCGTGTGTATATTACACATCGACGTTCTGTGATGGGAGGCTGCATGGCAACGACACGAACACCGCAATCCGCTCCTCTGCTGACACCTGCTGAGGTGGCCACCATGTTCCGGGTGGACCCCAAGACGGTGACCCGCTGGGCCAAGGCCGGGAAGCTGACCTCGATCCGTACCCTCGGCGGCCACCGCCGCTACCAGGAAGCCGAGGTCCGGGCGCTCCTTGCGGGCATCCAGCCCGGGGACGCCCTGGGCTAGCTGCCCTTCAGGCCAAAGGCCGCGCGAACAAACCATCCTCGCGCGGCCTTTGGCCCAAGCAACCTGTCAGGCCTCCGGCCGCGCGAACAAACCATCCTCGCGCGGCCTTTGGCCGGGGGTCATCAGGCGCGGCCTTTGAGCAGCAGATTCCAGTACATCAACGGCAGGCCGTAGCGCTTGAGATACCACATGTCGCGGCGTTCCCGCTGGGAATTGATCAACCATGGGGGAAACGTCGGATGGGGACGCATGGTGTAGTCGAACTCGGCCAGCAGCATCTTGTTCCGTGCAGTGGTCAGCGGACATGACGCGTACCCGTCGTACTGTCGCACGGCAGGTTGGCCGTTCATGACCGACAGTAGGTTCGCGACGACGACAGGCGCCTGCTTGCGGATGGCCGCGCCGGTCTTGGCATTGGGCGAGCTGCTGGCATCCCCGAGGGAGAACACGTTGGGGTAGCGAGTGTGTTGCATCGTGTGCTTGTCGACACTGACATACCCGGCCAGGCTGGTTGGGTCCGCCAACGGACTTCTCTTGATCCAGTCTGGTGCGCTCTGCGGGGGGACGAGATGCATCAGATCATAGCCGATGTCGTCGGTGACACCGGTGGCATGGTCGATGACGACAGCACGACGCGATTCGGGGTCGACCTCGGTGAGTTCGCTGTTGAGGCGGACCTCGATGCGGTAGCGGGCCACGACCGTCGCCAGCACATCGGCGAACTCCGGCACACCGAACAGAGCGGGGGTGGGCAGCACGAGTACGACCCGGATGTCGTCGAGGACACCCTGCCCGCGCCAGTAGTCGCAGGCCAGGTACGCGATCTTCTGAGGTGCGCCGCCGCACTTGATCGGCCCGGCGGGCATGGTGAACACGGCGGTGCCCGACCGCAGCGAACGGATCATCTCCCAGGTCTTCGGCGCGAGCTCATAGGTGTAGTTGCTCGACACCCACGGTGTGGTGACCGCCTCTCCCATGCCGGGGATCGTCGTCCAGTCGAGTTGGATGCCCGGGCAGACGACGAGATGATCATAGCCGATCCGTGCGCCGCCGCCGGTGGTGACGATCTGATTGTCGGTGTCGATCGTCTCGGCGCGGTCGCGGACCCAGACGACGCCGGCGGGCATGACGCGGGCCTGCGGGCGGGCGCTGCTCGCAAGAGGTGCGCACCCGCCCCCGACGAGGGTCCACAGCGGCTGGTAATAGTGGGTTTCGGCCGGGTCGATGATGCCGACGTCGGCGCTACCGGCGCGGCGTAGGCGGGCCGCGACGGAGATTCCGGCACTTCCCCCGCCGATGATGAGCGTGGTGTGGTGGCTGGTCGTATCCATGGGCAGCATCCCTTTTGCACCGACAGGTGGGGTCAGGCCGGATCGGTGATGATGGGCGGGCCGACGATCAGACGCGTGCGGCGCAGCCGTCGCTCCTCCCGCAATGATCATAGCAGCGTCGACCATTCTGCCGGGCGTTCGTGGCGCCCGGTTCAGATCAGCGACGGCTCCGGAACGGATCGCCATGATAAGCTTGTATGCAACAACAAATTTGCGCTACTCGCAGATGGAAAGGTCAGCGCTTCATGACTGCCACCATCGAGGCGCCGCCCCCGGAATCAGTGTCGGCACCGAACGCAGGCAGCACCCCCTACTCGCACCGGCAGATCATGGTGATCATGTCCGGGCTGATGCTCGGCGTGCTCCTCGCGGCTCTCGATCAGACAATCGTCTCGACTGCACTCACCCGGATCAGCCAGGACTTCCACCGACCCGACCTGTACAGCTGGGTCGTGACCTCCTACCTGCTGACCTCAACGGCGAGCACCCCGCTGTACGGCAAGCTAGGTGATCTCTACGGCAGAAAAACAATCTTTCAGATCGCGGTCGTGATCTTTCTGTTGGGGTCGGCGCTGGCCGGCCTCAGCCAGAGCATGCTCCAGTTGATCGTATTCAGAGGCGTACAGGGCGTGGGTGCCGGCGGCCTGATCTCACTGGCACTCGCGATCATCGGCGACATTATCGCACCGCGTCAACGAGGCAGGTACCAGGGCTACTTCGGAGCGGTGTTCGGTGCCGCCAGCATCCTCGGCCCGCTGATCGGAGGCTTCCTGGTCGACCAGGCGTCCTGGCGCTGGGTGTTCTACGTCAACATCCCCCTCGGCGTCTTCACGCTCATCGTCATCCAGAGGGTATTGACGATCACCTATGCGCACCGCACGGTACGTTTGGACGTGTTCGGAGCCCTGCTGCTGGTCAGCGGGGTGTCGCTGTTCCTGATCGCCGTGCAGGACGCCGGGCAACAGGCACGGATCACCGAGACGATCTGGATCCTCGCCGGTATCGGGCTCGCGCTGATCGTCGGCTTCCTCGGCTGGGAACGGCGGGCGGCCGAACCGATACTGCCCCTACGGTTGTTCGGCAACGCGGTCTTCCGCGTGACCAGCGCGCTGTCACTCGTCACCGGCGCGGTGATGTTCGGCGCCGTCATCTTCCTGCCGCAGTACCTGCAGTTGGCGCGCGGCATCAGCCCCACCCTGTCGGGTCTGCGACTACTTCCGCTGCTCGCTGGCATGATCGTCACCACGATCGGCGCCGGGCGGCTGGTGACGAAACTGGGCCGATACAAGATCTTCATCGTCGTCGGCACCGGGGTCATGACGGTGGGCATAGCCCTGCTCGCCCTCATCCGCCTGGACACCAACGGCTGGGTCCTCTCCGCCATGCTGTTCGTCGTCGGCGCCGGCCTGGGCCTGTTCATCCAGAACACCGTCCTGGCCACGCAGAACGGTGTCGGCATCGCTGATCTCGGCACCGCAACCTCGGCCGTCATGTTCCTGCGGACACTCGGTGGCGCGGTCGGTGCCTCCAGCCTGGGCGCGATCATCATCGCCTACCAGCGCTCGCATCTGGTCGGCGACATCGAACACTACGGCCCCCATGACGGACCGCTGCAGACGTTCGTCCATGGAATGGACCGCGCCTACCTGTGGGCGGTTCCGGTCGGACTCACCGCCTTCGCTCTTTCGTTCTTCCTCCGGGAACAGAGGCTGCGCACCACCGCCGCCACCAGCGCGCGCACCGCTACCGTCGAAACCCCGGAATAGCCAGATCACCGGGATAACAGCGCCCGGCAATAGGGGCGCGCCCGTCCGCTAGCGACCCGGGGACTTCGGCCTCCGGCGATGCGAGAAGAACCACGGGCGATGCGAGAAGAACCACGATCGCATCGCCTTCGGCCCTTTACGCGGCGTCGGCGCGCAGCGCGGCCAGGGCGGCGTCGGCGTGCCGGCTCATGGACAGCTCGGAGTCGATGCGCGCAATCACCGTGCCGTCCGTGCGCAGGACGAACGTGGCGCGCTTGTTCGGGCCCACCTTGCGCCGGACGCCGAACGCCTGCGCGATCGTCCGGTCGGTGTCGGCGACCAATGGAAAGCCGAGCGAATGCTTCGCACTGAACGCGGCCTGCTTGGCGACGTCGTCAGCGCTGATCCCGACGATGCCGGCGCCCAACGCGGCGAACTCACCGGCCAGGTCGCGGAAATGACAACTTTCCTTGGTACAGCCGTACGTCATCGCCGCCGGATAGAAGAAGACCACCAGCGGCCCCTTGGTCAGCAGACCGGCCAGGCGCAGCTCCGCACCCGTCTCATCGACACCCGACAGATCCCCGACCCGATCCCCGATATCCATGCGACAATCCTCACTTCTCATGGGATGAGACGTATGACACGCTACCGGACCCGAGATCGGGATGCGCCTGCCGTACGGATCTCAAGATCCAATCGGCGGCAAAAGGCCGTCAACACTGTTGACTAAAAATGCCCGGCAACAGGAGCGTGAATCAAGGAGCGGAATGTCGATCGCGCCAGTCATCAAGGGGCACCGTCGTGGGATGTGAACCCGCACCGGATCGCAGGTACCGATACCAGACAAGCGCTGCCGGCCGGGCACGCGGATCGTCGGCGAGGCTTGCCCGTACGAGGTTCACGCCGGTGCGATCCAGCACACCGTCGACGGCGTCCGGCGCGACGTCCGGCGTGACCACTCGGCCGGGCACGAGGATGCGGGCGATGAACAAACCGAGCTTGAACAAATCGGAGCTGATGGACTGCGGCTCGTGCAGTGCCGGCGGGAAGAAGTCCGGCGTATGCCCCTGATCGACGACGGGGGCGCTACCGACCTTGCGCACGGCGTCGCAGTCCACTAAAAGCACATCCGGTGTCGGTCGCAGCCGGTAGAGGACGTTGCGGGCGGAGATGTCACCGAAGACGATGTTCTGCTTATGCAGGTACGCCACGAGAAAGGCCAGCCGCAGGCACAGCCACCAGCGCTGCGCGCGGTTCGGGAACGCCAGGCCGCGTGTGCGTAACTCGGCGGGGCCCACGAACAACGATCGCGCCTCGTTCGGTTGGCGCTCCGGCGGTCCCGGCGGTGTCGCGAACACCTGGAAGAAGGCATCGGGTATGAGTCGCATCACAACCCCGGCCACTCTTGCTCGGGCGGGAGCGTCTGCATTGTCGACCACGATCGCAAGCGGCCAGGTCAGGTGGGTGTCAAACCACAGTCGCTGCTCTGCCGGCACAGCCAGCCGCAATGCGATGATGTTGGCCAGACCCTGCGGCGGTACCCGCCCGACGACGGAGTGATATTCCTTGTAGACGAGCGGCACCGCCACGCCGGGAAGATCGAAGTCAGGCAGCCGATAAATGCGTGCCTGGCCTCCTCTGGCCAACTGCTCGACCCGGCCGAGTCGTTCCCGCGCGACGGCGGCATCCTGCCATCTCATGACATACGCTCAGAATCCGCTGTCCGGATCGATCCAGGTCTCGGGCGGATCGACGATGACCGTGTCAAGTGCGTGAACGTCGGTCTCATCGATCACAACCATCTCCTGGTGGCCCGAGGCCACGACGCTCCGCACGATGATCTCAGTCAGGTTCTTTATCGCACTTTCCGGGCTGGCCAGCCTGCTTTGTATGAACAATGGCACTGTCGGGGCCGGATGCGCCAGCGCTCGCATGATATCGGGATTCGAGTCGGCGACGGCACAGGGAATGATGTTCGGCGTGCTCTGGCACTCCCGCAGCAGAGCGGCGAATGCCGCCTCCCACGCGCCGGGGGGGTCGTCGAAGGGTTCGCCGTCGCTGAGAAAGAACACGCCGGGTCGGCCCACGGCGAAACCGTCGGCCTCCAGTTGGCGGCAGTCGCGGTCGACGGTGGCCCGCAACAGATTGAAGGCGGGCGCATATCGGGTGCCGTCATCGCGGCACGCCAGGAGGGGCAGCGTCGCCGTATTGAGAAGATCGCACAGTGGAAGCACCGTGCGGCTGCCGCCGGCAAAATCGATCACACCCACCCGAACCCGCGCAGCGGCGACCGAATCGTGAGCCAGCGCCTCCCCAATCCGTCGCAGAATGAGATTCGCCGTGTTCAGCCGTGGCCCGTCCATCGACTGCGAGACGTCTACGACGAGGTAGAAAGGAATCAAGGTGGTTCGACCGTACACAGGCTACCTCCTTCTACCGATCTCGTGTGACCGGTCAGGCCGACACCGTGCTATCGGGTGGCGGGCTATCGGGTCGCGAGCAGAACGACTATCAATACAAGAACCACCAGAGCCCCGACGACGAGAAGAACATCGGGGACCTTGGCACCGGGGGTGCCGGCAGGGCTGGCGGCGGGGCTCGACAGCAGCGGAAACGGATCGAAACGCCCCGAGCCGGCCCGCCTGCACCAGGGGCATTCCGACAGATGCCCACTGTAGGTGTGGCCCGGCCGGTGTTGGCACGTCCGCACGTCGTCCCAGGCGAGGTCGAGCGCCTCGGCCCATTCCTGCGCGGCCGGACGCGTCCCGGCCGTGCCGTGCCCGGATCCGAACGTCTGGCGGGCCAGCGCGGCGACCGGTGGCGGAAGCACACCGGGCTCGATGGCCTCGGCCGGGACCTCGACCTCACTGGGCGCCGTCAGGACGGTGATGCCGTACTGGATGTTGGTTTCCGGTGACGGGTCGACGTCCAGCGCCCGGACCGGAATGCCGTGAAACGGATGGTCACCGCACAGCAGCAGTTGGCATACGAGCACGGCGAGGGTGAACCGGTCCGTCTCGACGCTCTTGGGACCCGCAAGCTCCGGCAGCAGCTCGGGCGCAGCGTATTCCGGGGTGACGGTGTGGCAGGCGAAAACCTCTCCGTCGAAGGAGAACTGCAGCGAATCGCAGTCGAGAAAGCTGATCAACCCGTCCGCTCGAACATGGATGTTGGATGGCGCGAGATCGCCCACCACAATTTCCTGATCATGCAGGATCGCGACCAGCTGGGCCAGATTACTGGCCACCCCCAGCAGGAATTTCCAGTCCTTGTCCGGGAATGCGGTCAGCCGGGTGCGGTGCTCAAGGAATGTACTCAGCGGATGATGATCGGAACGGCGCATGACATAACCAAGAACCGCCCCGGTGGAATCGCGGGCGACATCCTGCGGCCACACCAGCCCCGGATGGCCGGAGGCGGGCTCGACGAACTGCGACGCGCGGAAGGCCCGCAGCATGTACTCAAGCCGGCGGCTACGCTCGGTGTCGGGCTCCCGGTAGATCTTCGCGGCCTGCCGGGAATCGGCATCCACGGCGTAGACGATCGACTCGGTTCCGCTGCCGAGAACGGTCGAGCAGGTCAGCCTGCGTCCGTTCACAAAAATCTCGGTCACGGACACAGGACGGCCACCACCAGTGTCGTGTCATCCTGAGTCACATCGGTGACCGCCTCCCGTAACAGCAGCTGGACGAGGCCGGAGGCATCGAAGTGATCGTCGTCAAGCAGGCTGAGCACGGTGTCGATGACGGGCTCCCTGGCCACCGCCAGCCGGCCGTCGGAGTCGCGTCGCAGTGCGACCGGAATCAGACCGTCGGTCGATACGAACACACCAGTGATCCACGGGTCGTAGACGGCATGCACCCGCACAGCCCGGCTCGTGTCCGAGGTGAGGAAGGCCGTCTGGCTGGCATGCTCGGCGTCGGCGGTTCCGGCGTCGAGCAGATGCAGATTGGTCTGTCCCCCGTCCCCGGTGCGGATGACGATGAAACCGTCCCCGATACTCAGGTAGCCGATGACGGGATGCGCAAGCACGACGACCGTCAACGTCGTCGCGAACTCGCCGACATGCGCCGCGCCGGCGACCGCGGTGACGACCCGATGGAACTCGGTGACGATGTCCTCATGTACCGCGGCCAGCAGCTGGCGCAGGTCGGGCGCGTTCGCGGGCCGACCGCTGGTGTGGATCCGGTCGCGCACGAGACGGGTCGCGATGGCGACCGCGAGCCGGGAGCCCTCAGCTGATCGTGGTGCCGATCCGGCGCCGTCGGCCACCGCCAGGACATGGACGTCGGGCAGAGGCTCCCGGCTGTACAGGGCAAGATGGGCGAACGAATCCTCGCACCATCGCCCTTCCCGCACGTGTGAATATCCCTGGACGCTGGCTCCCCGGACCCGCCAGCGGTAGGGCCGGACGCGGCCCTCGTTTCGTCCCCTGGGTGCGGGTTGTGGGCGGGCGGTCACGCCTGCCTCGGTTGGTAGCCACGCAGCTTGTAGTTGGGATCCTCCACGCTTCGGTCCAGTTGCAGGAGGATGTCACTGAAATCAAACCGCCCGTAGATCATATTTCGCTCCGGCGCGAACTCACGCAGGGTTTCCTGGCCCTGGTCGTCAATGGGCGGAATGCCGATCGCGAAGAGCGCGAGTTTCTGAGCTGCCTCCAGCCCGCGGATCTCGCTCGCCAGTGGACGCCAGTCCGTCGTCGGTTTCCCCTCGTCATCGGTTGGCCTGCCATCGGTGACGAGCCAGACAAGTGGCCGCTTCCAGGTCACCTTTTCCTGGGCGAGCTGCCGCTTGCGCGCTTCGATGACCGAGATGCTGAGCCGGACCGCCTCGACCAGCGGTGTCACGCCGTCGGCGATCAATGTCGGTGGCCGAAAACCGTCGGCGGGTACGAACGGCGTCCGGTCGCTACGCGGATCGAAGCTCTCGTCGCCGCGCCACTTGCGTACTCCCCCGGCACCGAAAGTGATGAGCGCGAACTCGGTGGTCGCCGCCATCTTCTCGCCACCGTGCATGCTGCGCGCCCAACCGGCGAGCGCGTCGTTGAGTCTTCCGATCGCCTCGCCGCGCATGGAATAGGAGGTGTCCATGCACAGGACCACAAGTACCCGATGGCTCGGCCGGGGAATAGGGATGCTACCGATGACGTCCCGCGGCTGGCGGCGGTCCGTCGCCCGGTCGGGGCTGCTGCGCGGAGCCATTGTCTGATTCGTCCCCGTTTCCAGTTCCTTCTCGTACACCCGGCGGACCCAGGTGGCTCTATCGCCGGACGCCGGAGTGATCCTGTGGCGGCCACGCCTGCAGTCCGTCCACCTCGTCCATCCTCAACTGCACCTGTGCACCTACGCGAGGTCGGGGCGATCCAGGACCTCCCATCCATGTTGCCCGGTAAAGTCCGCCGTCGACCGCAACGTAACCCTGCGGGTCAAAGGCGGAATGCACCGTGCCGACCGGGCCGAGCGCCACATTCGGCGGCGCGACCGGAGAAACCGGTCGTTGTTCGGTCCGCTCCCTGTTCGCGCCGCTCGCGGATTGATCCCCGGCATCGACATCGCGTCGCCGCCCGCGCAGCCAAACCAGCAGCCGGCGTCTACGCAGGACCACGGCGCTGATCGCGATAATCACAGCCGCAATCAGCGCATAAGCCCACGTCGACAGTATCGGTCGGTCCTGAGTCGCTGAAGCCGGGTCGGCGAGACTACCCAGCATTTCCACCCGGGACCCCTGCCCAGGTCTGGCGGCCAGAAGGAACAGGTCGCCGTTGGTCGCATACATCCCCGAGGCGCTTTCCTGGTCGGTACCCTTCGCCCTCGCCTGACAGTCTTTCTCGCAGGGAAACTCCCCCGATCCGCGATTCTTCGACAGCGCGGCACGGGCTTCGTCCGTATCGGCAAAGCGGTGGTCGGCGATCGCCAGCAGCAACGAACCGGCCGTCCCGAGATCCGGCGAGTCACCTGGCGCCGACTGGGCCGGCAATGCGATCTCGACCGCGAGCATCGCCCGACGCCTGAAGATCGAATCCAGGTCGGCCAGCTTACCATGGTCATCGGACAGGATGGCCGGGCTAATCACCCGAACGACAACGGCACCACCGGATGCCGGTATGCCTTCGAGTAAGCGGCTCAGGTTTTTTAGTACAGGTTGGTCGACCTTCGCCGGCAGGTCCACGACACGGATCACGAAGGTGCTGCCATCGCTCGATGACGACGTGCCAGCCGGGGTGAGCGCGGATGCCGGCGCAAGACCCCACCGGCCGATGACCGGCCCCAGGAAAAGCCCGGTGACCAGCCCCAGGACGATGACGATCGTCCCCGTCGCAGGTAGCGGCGCACATAATCGAACCGGACGCCGCACAGCAACGCCCGCCGCGTCGGGTACGCGGTGATGATGGCTGCCTCGCAGCAACGAAGCCCCCCGGATGTCTGCTGCTATTGGTGACCCTACCGGTCATTATAGTGATCAGAAAGCAGCATAGGCCCGAGGACGGACACGTCGTCCACGTGACAGCATGGTCGGTGGTGCAGTTGGGCGCACAGTGGGAACGCAGTGGGAACAGACCGCGGCCACGCCCGAAATGTTCCGGACGCGGCCTGTGCAGGATAGTCGTGGTCACGGTCCTGCTCGGTGCTCACTACGACGCCGGCTGTGTACCTGGACGGCTGCCGCGTGCCGTTCCCACCTGGAATCAGATCTCACCCAGGATCTGCCGGCTGCTCCGATCCGCCGAATGCCTGCCGTGAGCCGCCCAGGGGCTCGGCCTGCTCCTCGCCCGCGGCCTCGGTGGTCCGCTGGGCCTCGGCGGTCGACTGCTCGGCCCCGCCCTCGGCCTGCGCCGACTGGCCGACCCCGACTGCGACGCCGACGAGTTCCCGCAGGCGGGCCTCGACGTAGGGCTCGGTGTAATGCGACCTGTCCGCGATCCGCCGCACGAGATCGTTGACGCTGGATGCGGCTTCGATATCAGCGGTGCTGACCTGGACGAACTGGTCGAGAATCTGGTGCCGAATCTCCTGCCAGTTCTGCCGCAGATACTGCTCCACCTGCTGCGCCTGCTGCTGCTCCATTCGATCACCTCCACATCGAACCGTCATTTGCAACCATAAATCTATGTCACCCACACCACGAGTCAACCGGAAATCATGATGGTCTTGTCGCCAAACGCAGAATGATGCAAAAATCCGCAGACGGGATCGATGTCGACCGCGGCACCATTTATCTGGAAAAGCGTTGTTATCAGGCATGTCAGTGGATCACGAAAACGTTCGAACGCATCCCGGTGGATGCCTGAGTTACACTGCTCCCCGGGACAACGCAGACAGAATCCGACGAGCTACCCGACAAAGAGACCTACGCGGTGAAACACAGGGACCTACGCGGTGACATGAAACAGGGCGGCGCGGGTTCGCGCGCCGACCACACCATCGGCCACAAGTCCGTGCCGGCGTTGGTATGCCTTAACCGTACTCGTGGTACGTGGCCCGAACTTCCCGTCCACCGCGACAGGATAGCCACATCCGGTCAGCGCTCGCTGAATCTGGCGCACGCCGGGACGCCCGCGGTGGGTGTAGCCGACCTCCCGCACACGGGGAGCTGCAGCGGCTACCGGTCGCGCCGCCGCCACGCCGGCCGCAGCGGTCCAGCCCGGCCTACTGACCGGCCCGGTAGGGCTACCCGGGCTGGCCGGGGACGCCGGGTAGATGCTCGTCGCACCCTCACCACTTGCGTCGGTGGCGGCTGCCGCGGCCCGCCCGAGGTACAGGCGGTAGGAGCCGTTTGTGTACGTACTCCACGCTCCGATGCCCTGTATGTCGCACACTCGTTTGGCGGCCCGGGCGTTGATGGCCGGATCGAACAGATCTGCCCCGCCGACCCAACCCGCATGCGCCCGCATGTTGATCTGCCATAGTCCGCGGGAATCCTCGCCATTGGAGTTGTGGGCGGTCGCGTTGCCGCCGGACTCAGCCAGCGCGACTGCGACCCAGGTCTCCAATGGCTTCCCGTCGCAGCCGCCGAGTCCCGCTTTCCTGCCGGCACCAGCGATGGAAACGTCGGAAACAGGTGCCCCAGCGAGAGAACCCGCGCTGGGCTCAGTCGCGGTATCGGCGCTGGGCGATGCCGGCGAGCTCGCGCTCGCCGGACCCGCGGTCAGCATCATTCCCGCCGTCGCGCCGATGACGCCGGCGGTTGCGGCCACCGCGCCGCGGTTGTACTGAGACTGCTTTCTGTGCCTTCCCCTGGCCATTATAAAATATCCCACTTCAGTATCGTCGATCGGCTCATGCGCGCCGCGCGGAGGCACCCGTCACAGCCAGGCCGCGGGAATGCCCATCGTGGGGCACGCGGCAGCCCGGCCATGACGGGTCGCAGGCCTGTTACCGGCCCAGCCAGGTCACCCCAGGCGGCCAACGAGATAACTCGAGGAATAAATCTTCTGAAGCCGGACGACGGTTCCGCTGTGGGGAGCGGCCCACATCATGTCGTCCCCGGCGTAGATCGCCACGTGATAGATGTTGCCGGGCTGCCCGAAGAAGATGAGATCACCGGGCTGCTTGGCATCCCGCGATATCTTCTGCGACGCCGCGTACTGGGCGTCGGTCACCCGCGGCACACTCCGGCCGAGCTGTTTGTAGATGTACTGGACAAGCCCGGAACAATCGAAGGCGTTCGGACCCTGTGCGCCCCAGACGTATGGCTTACCCGCCTGCTTCGAGGCCAGATAGACGATCTTCTCACCGAGACCGGCGGTGGCCGAGGAACCGTCCTGCTGCGATGACGTGCCGTCCGGCGGTGCCGAGATGCCGCTTGCCGGAGCCTCCACCGAGCTAGGAGCCTCCACCGCACCAGGAGCCTCCACCGCACCAGGGGCCGACGCCGAGCCGGAACCCGACGCCCAATCGGACGCCGCAGGCGCGCCCCCGGTGTCACCGGCCCAGGTCGACCCGGGGGCAGCGGTGGTAGTGGTGGTAGTGGTCGAGCCGGCCGGGCTGTCAGCCCCGGCGTCGTTCGCCAGTGCCGGGGCCGAGAAAGCGGTCAGGGCGACGGTCCCAGTGGCCGCGGCGGCAACCGCCACACGCGCGGACCGGCGGCGGAAACTGGACCTGGCGATCGGTGCACGGTGGCGACCGCGTCCGGACGGAATCGCGTCAGCCGAATCTGCACACGCCTGATATGCAGGCAACAATGATCCTTCCCGTACGCCTGCGAGGTTAGCTGTCGGGTTCGGGCCGGGAAGCCCGGTCAGCCCGCGGAGATCCGCGGCCGACTTCACCCCGAGGACGGCGCCAGCGCGGCGACGTCCGTCAAGTCCTGGTTCCCCCGCTGCTGCCCTGGTGATTGTGAGAAGGGAACACCGGACCGAGGGCAGAACTCGGCGTCCAGCCCGGTGTTACTGAGAGCCCGGCCACGTTAGCGAACTACACGCTGTGACCGCAAGGGCCATTTTCCGCGAATCTCGGGGCATGTCAACTACTATGCGTATCAATCATCCGGCCGGCCGGTCAGAGAAATCAGATCAACACCGCTGGCAGTGGGTCGAGCACGGCGACAGAATACCGACATGCACTGGCCGCCAGAGCACGCACGGTGATACCGATGAGGAAACAGGCCAATCGACGGGGTACGTCTTGTCTCATCAGGCAGGGGTTCTAGCAGCGGCCCGGGCACCGTCTTTGGTCGAATCCTTACCATCGGCCCCGGCCGGCAACGCGGCGTCGCCGCAAAGGAGTCAGCGATGACGGCTGTACAACAGCTGGTCGAGCATGCGTTAGCGGAGGTCGGCTACGCCGGGGACGGCCGCAATCACACGAAGTACGGTCAGGAGTTCGGCTACGACGGGAATGCATGGTGCGCGATTTTCGTCTGGTGCATGTTCGAGCAGGTCGGGATCAACCTGCCGCTGAAGTCGGCGCACGTGCCCACGATCTGGTCCTGGGCGCGAGCCCATGGCCTGACTATCGCCTCCACCCAGGCTAACCCCGGAGACCAGATCATCTTTGATTGGACGGGCCACGAAACCGCCGCCGGCAATGACACCCACACCGGTCTGGTCGTCGAACGCACCGGCAATAATATTGTCACGGTCGAGGGTAACGTCGGAAACGATCAAGTACTACGCAGAACCTGGCTAGCCGGCGGTATACTCATCGCCGGATGCGTGAACTGGCAATCGATGTTCAGCGGTGGCCCGCGCTTCCCGCTCGCCCCCCAGAACCCGCCGAACCGGTTCGCCTACTTCCCGACGGTCGCGCGCGGGTTCCTCGACCAGGGCGAGTCAGGGGTGTTCCCGGATCTGCGCCACCCGGTCACGACCGCTCAGAACGCGCTCAACATCGCTACGGGCCGGGAGGGCGATAATCGCCTGCTCGCCCCGGACGGCGCCTTCGGCCCGCTGACGGAGACAACGTTCCGTGATTTCCAGGAATTCTGCCGGTTGAACGACCCGGCGGTCGCAGTCACCGGTGTGGTCGACCGGACGACCTGGCGCCTTCTCGACTATTTCCTCGACATCAAAGGCCGTTGAACCGACGCCCACGCGATCTTTCGAGGTTTGTGCGATCGACAAGGACTCTTTCGTCGCACAAACCTCGAAAAATCATCTACCCGGCGGGCGGGTAGCCGGCGGGCGCTGTCCCGGCGGCGGCTACCGCCGTCATGATGCGCTCGAGAGGTTGTCGAGGTGACGGCGGACCACGCGTCGGGCGATCGCCCAGCGGTGGGTCTCCGACGGCCCGTCGTAGATACGGAACGGGCGGACCTCGCGCAGGAAGCGCGAGAGCAGCACATCCCCGGAGATACCGAGGGAACCGCAGATCTGCAGCGAACGGTCGACGACCCGCCAGACGGCCTCGGCGGTGAACGTCTTGGCTACCGCGGTCGACTGAGCCCCGGAACGACCCTGGTCGAGTTCCCAGCATGCCTGCAGGACCAGCCCGCGGGACGCCGCGATATCGATCTCATTGTCCGCGATCATCGCCTGGACCATGCCCAGCTCCGCCAACCGGGAACCGAACAGCTGCCGGTCCGCCGCCCTGGCCACGGCGATGTCCTGGGCCCTGCGGGCGATGCCCAGCCAACGCATGCAGTGGGTCGTGCGCGCCGGGCCGAGACGGACCTGGGCGTAGTCGAACCCCTGGTGCACCTCGCCGAGGATCGCGTCGTGCGGCACCAGACAGCCATCGAACAACATCTCGCAGTGACCGCCGTACAGGCTCTCGTCGAGGGTCTCGACATGGCGGACGACCTTCATGCCGGGGTTGTCCGCGTCGACGAGGAACATCGTCGCTCCACCGCGCTGACCCGGCTCGCCCGATGTGCGAGCCATGCAGATCGCATATGCGGCACCATCCGCGCCGGTGATGAACCACTTACGGCCGTCGATCCGCCAGCCGCCGGGCTCCTGCACGGCGCGCGTGGTCAGAGCGGCCGGATCCGACCCCGCTCCGGGCGCGGGCTCGGTCATCGCGAAGCAGGACCGCACCTCGCCGGTTGCCAACGGCCGCAGGTACCGCTCCTTCTGCTCGGCCGTCGCGATGGCCGCCAGCATGTGCATGTTGCCCTCGTCGGGGGCGGCGATGTTCAGCGCCAGCGGGCCGAACAGCGAATAGCCCGCCGCTTCGAACACGGGAGCGCGTCCGCGCATGTCCAGGCCGTGGCCGCCGAGCTCCGCCGGTACGTGCGGGGCGAAGACCCCCGCGTCCTTCGCCGCCTGCTGTAGCCGCGCCCGCATCGCGTCGCCACCGCGCGCGGCGACGCCTGCGAACGCCTCCTCCTCGGGGACGACGACGCTGCGCACGAACTCGGCAGTGCGTCTGGCGAGTTCACTGACCACCTGGTCATGGCCAAGATCAATGGACACGTGAACCTCCTTCATACCGGCCGCGTCGCCCGGAGGAGACCCGCCGCGGATCTGGCCGAAAATCGTCAGTTTTCCGTCAGCAAAGCAGGCCGGTCGACTCCTGCACAAGGAACAGGCGCCATTGAAGATCAAATCGTGGACGAGGATCGTCAACATTGTTGACTATCATGTGTGCACGCGAACGGCCCGAACCAACCCGCGCTCCGTGCCCAGCGACGGCGGGCCCGGTCGGCCGGATCAGTCCAGGTGGTAGATGCGGGCGGCGTTGTCGTGCAGAATCTTGCGCAGCGCGTCGGCGGGCAGCTCCGCAAACGCCTCCGCGACGAACAGGTCCGGACGGACCGCCGCGCTCGCAGGGCCGGGCGACATGCTCGTCGGGTGTGGGAAGTCGGTCTCGAAGAGGAAGTTGTCGGCTCCGAGAAGTTCGATCGCCTGCCGGGCGGTCTCCCGCTCGAACCAGAAACAGCCGAAGATCTGGCGCTGGAAGTACTCGCTGGGCAGCAGGTCGTATTCGGGGTGTTCGATCGGGACGCCGCAGTTCCTCCACTGCCAGTCCAAAGCGGCGAGGGCGTAGGGGAGCCAGCCGATTCCGCTCTCGACCGAGACGAAATTCAGTCTCGGGAAACGGTGGCAGATCCCGGCGCAGATGACGGTCGCGATGGCGCGGGCGTTGCCCATGAAGAAGGAAACCCCGACCGAGGCGTAGTTCGCGTGGATCCCGTTACCCGGGAAGTTCTTCTCGATCAGGGACAGGTCGCCCGACGCGATGTGGAAGTTCACCGGAACGCCGAGATCCTGGGCGGTCGCCCAGATCGGGTCCCAGTGCGGATCACCGAGCAGCGGCAGACCGAAGAAGTCGGTCTCCTGAGCCATGATCACGCCCCGGTGCCCCATCGCGACTGTTCGTTCGATCTCAGCGACGCTCGCCGCCAGATCCCAGAAGGGCAGCGCCGCCATGGGCAGCAGCCGGGACGGGTCCGCGCTCGCCCAGTCGGTCTGGTAGTCGTTGTACGCCTGGATGCAGGCCACCATCAGTTCGGGGTCCTTGAGTCCGAGGAACCTCCCGGTACCGAACCCCGCCACGTTGGGATACAGCACCTGCGCCCAGATCCCGTACTCGTCCATTTTGCGCAGCCGGTCGGGGGCGTTCCACAGCGCCGGGTCGACGTCGGCGAGGCGCCGGGGATGCTTCGGCGGGAACTCCGCCCAACCGGCCATCGCGCCGCCCGCGGTAGCCGACAGGCGCGCGTCGCCGAAATACCACGCCTCCTCCTGGAGGTCGTCATCCCAGCGGACGTGCGGAACCAGATCACCCCACTTCGCCGTGGAGATCCGCGATGTCCACAGATCAGCGGGTTCGATCACATGGGTATCCGCGTCGATCACCCTGATGCCATCGGTCACTGCCGTCCCGGCCATGGCGCCGCTCCCCTCGAGGTCTTCGGGAGACGCCGGATGTCACGACGCACGTCCCGGCCGCACTCTGATGTGATCTATACCTTATTTCTTATGAGGAAATCCGACAAGCGGTCCCGGAAACGTAGCGCGGACGCGATTTCCTCTCGCCGAACGGAAAGATCAGACGTCCACCGCCGGCTCCGGCGGACCGGCCGCGACCGCGATCGCGTCTTCTGGACACGAACTGGCGCCGAGCCGGGCCGCTCGTGCCCGGTCCGCGGTCACCACGAAGGTGACGCCGCGGGGGAGGCAGAAACCGTCGTCATCGGTGTCGAACACCTCCGGAGCGAGCGAATAGCAGCGGCCCTGCCCGGTACACCGGGTGGGGTCGACCATGATCTGCACGGTGAGCTGCTCCCCCGTTGTCGGATCGGCGGTCATGACCGGTCCCAGACCAGCGGCAGGGCGACCAGCCCGGCTGCACCACCGCGCTCCAGCACCGGCTCACCGCCCGCGATCCGGTAGTCGGGGATCCGCCGGTGCCACTGCTCCAGCGCGACCGCCATCTCGGCGCGCGCGAGATGGGAGCCCAGGCACCGGTGCGGTCCGGCGGCAAAGGAGATGTGCCGGTTGACCGCACGGTCGAGATCGACCTGGTCAGCATCTGAAAACGAGCGCGGGTCGCGCATGGCCGCACCGAGCAACAGCAGCGCCATGTCCCCCTTCTTCATCGGGCAGCCGTGGAAGTCCACGTCACGGGTGATCTTGCGGCCGTCCTGGATGATCGGGAACGCCCGCAGGAACTCCTCGACCGCCGTCGGCACCACCCCCGGTTCGGTCGCCACCCGTCGACGGTGCTCCGGCGTCGTCGCCAGATGGTGGAACGCATAGCTCAGCTGGCTCTTGACGGTGTCGAGGCCCGCGAGCACCAACACAACGCACATCTGCAGAATCTCATCATCACGCAACGGTCGATCTTCATAACGCGCTGTCATGAGATAGCTGACGAAGTCAATCTCGGGGTCGCGCAGCGTCGCCCGCCGATCCGCGACGACACCGATGAAGTACTCGGTCATCGCGCCCATCGCCGCCATTGTCCGGGCCTGGCCCTCAGGATCGGTGAAGGCGTCGAAGACCGTGTCCACCCACTCGACGAACAACGCGTCATCGGTCTCAGGCAGACCCATGATCGACAAAAACGCCCGGGTCGGGTACACCGCCGCGAAGTCGGCCACGAACTCGCAGCCACCGGAGTCGAGAAAGGCGTCGATGGTCCGGTCGCACAGTTCGCGCATCCGGGGCGTCGCCCGGGCGACCGCACGGGGTGAGAACGGCGGGTTGAGGATCTGACGGTACCTGCCGTGCTCGGGCGGGGCGACATTGGTCGGAATCCAGCGGTAACCCGGGTTCGGGTCCAGGACGATCACCGAGTCGCTGCCGAAGACCTCGGGGTTCTGATATGCCTCGCGGCACTGATCAAAGCGGGTAATCATCCAGAAGCCGGCCCCGAAACTGTTCCAGTAGACGGGGGACGCCTCACGCAGCTGCGCCATCTCCCCGATGCCCGTCAGCACCGGCCGCGGCGACATGATGTCGTAGTTGACCACCGGACAGGTCCCGGCGGGCGTCGCGCGCTCCGGCGTGGGAGTGGGTACGGGCGCCGACATCAGCCGAGTGCCAGACTCTGGTCGAACGTCCGGACCTCGATCCAGCCGATCTCGAGTTGAATCTCGGTGATGACCCAACCATCACCGTCGCGGCGCAGCCGGTTGCGGTAACGACTTGACATCTGCAGAACCTGGTTGGGGTCGTCGGCGGCAACCTGGTGGGAGGTGAGGTAGGCGAGCGCCGATGCCTGATCGCCTTCGACGTCGACGTGGTAGACGGACACAAGGTGGTGTTGGAAGCTGCGGTCCGCCGTCATCTTGTCGACCCAGGCCACGATGGCATCGGCCCCCTCGACCCACTCGCTCCACGTACCGGCTGCGGTGAAACGCATCCGAGCGTCGTCGTCGAACACCGTGCGTAAGCCTACAAAGTCTTTCTGGTCGACCGTCGAACAGTAACGGTAGAGCGTGTCGCTCGCGTTGATGTGGTCACGTACGTCCTCGAACGTTCTCACGGTGGTCATCCGGTGCTCCTCCTGCCATGGTGGGATCGGGTTGCGGTGCCTTACGGTGACGCTGTCAGCCGGCCGCGCCCTGGACCGGCTCTGGCTGGTCGGCCTGACGCAGTTCGCTCCAGCCCTGCTCGAACGCCCTGGACGAGATCTTCCATCCGCCGTCCTCACGGCGCAGCTCGTCGACGTAATTGCCGACGCTGAGCATGACCGTGCCCGGCGCGTCCCGACCGGTGAGGTGCGCGGTCATGTGGCAGCGGGCGGTAGCCCGATCGCCGTCGATCTCGATCGAGTACACCTTGTCCATGTGGTGCATGAACAAGGCCGAGGCGCAGGTGCTGACCAGCCACTGCACGATGGCGTCGCCGCCTTCGAGCCACTCCCCGCCCCAGTAGCGCCCGCGGGCATCGTCGGTGAACAGTTCCCGCACGGCGGTGAAGTTCCCGGCGTCGATCTGGGAGCAGTAGCGGTGCAGGATTTCCGTCACCGCCAGCCGGTCGATGGCATCCGCCACGGTGCGGACGGTCATCGCGACACCTTCATCCAGGTGCTCTTGACCGTGGTGAACTCCCCGTCGATGACGTGTCCGAAGGTCGCGTCAGCCAGGTAAGACGCGCCCGGTTCCGACAGGGGATAGCTGCGCGGGTCCACCAACATGCTGGTCATCAGCCGGTCACCTTCCACAGTGCCTTCCACTGGTCCTGATAGCCCGCGGGTCCGGTGTCCTCACGGGCGGGCCGCGGCACGTTGTCGTGGGTCCAGAACTCCGCAGGCTGGAACGACTTCGCCTCGGGTGCCAGGTCCATGCCCTCAGTGATCCGCATCGGTCTGACGGGTCGATTCCGCCTGCATCTCCCACCTTCGTCGACGGCTGCAGTCGAGATTGAAGACAGATTCCTTATAACGAACTAGCTTGTCAAGAGCGATCAGTGATCCGAGTCACTACCGGAGGACTGGTCGAGACACACGATCATTTTCCCGACGTTGTCGCCGCGGAGCATGGCCAGGAAGGTCGGCCAGGCGGCCTCGATACCACCGTGGACAACCGTCTCGACACTGCGGACAGCGCCCTCGCGCAGCCAGCGCGACATGTCATCGGTGAATGCGGCGCGCTGGTCGGCATGGTCACCGACGAGAAAACCCGCCATCCGCAGCCGCCGCCAGATCATCAGCAGCAGGTTGCGTGGACCGGGCACGGGCTCGGTTGCGTTGTAGGTGGAGATCGCCCCGCAGAGCGCGATGCGGCCGAACGGGCGCATCACCCGGATCGCGGCTTCCAGCTGTTCTCCCCCGACGTTGTCGAAATACACGTCCAAACCGTCGGTGTCAAGCTGCGCGAGAGCCTCGGAGAGTGACGCCCGCACCGACTGATCACGATAGCTGAACGCGGCGTCGAACCCTAGATCCCCGGTGAGAAAGCGGACCTTCTCCGCGGAGCCCGCACTGCCGATGACACGGCAGCCCATGACCTTGGCGATCTGGCCGACCGTGGCGCCCACCGCACCGGCCGCCGCCGAGACGAACACGGTTTCTCCGGGTTTGCACGCGGCGACGTGGCGCAGCCCGACATAGGCGGTCATACCCGTGATGCCCAGTGCACCGAGGTACGCGGAGTCGGGGAACCCGGTCGTGTCGACGGGTTCAGCGTCGACGGGTTCGGCGTCCGCGGCGGCGACCAGCGCGTACTCCCGCCATCCCGCCTGGTGGACCACGTGCCGGCCGACCGGGATGGCGGACACATCGGACGCAACCACCTCGCCGACCGCGTGTCCCTGCATCGGGGCGCCGAGCGCATAGGGCTCGACATACGAGGCCACCTCACTCATCCGGCCACGCATGTACGGTTCCACCGACATCACGGTGTTGCGCACGAGAAGCTCACCAGCGCCGGGGTCGGGTATGTCGACCTCGACCAGAGCCACATCGTCGTCCGTCGGCCACCCCGCAGGACGGCGCACCAGGTGCCATTCCCGGCTACCGGTCACCGCTGACTCCTCTCCACCCGGTTCACCCCGCCGGCCCATCGTCATCGGCCCTTGCCCGCGCCATGCCGGATTCGCACAATATTCGTCATGATGAAAAGCCACAAGGGTCATGTCACCCCTTCCCCCCGCCGGCTGGGCGGGTGACCGCGTCACCACCATCTCCACCGTCGACGACAGACCAGAGCAGACCAGAGCAGACCAGAGCAAAGCGGTCGTAACCGGGGCTTGCGGCTTTTCATCATGAGAAATAAAGTCGGCTACACATCCGCGTACAGGGAGGTCACACGGTGGACGCTCGGCATCCGTCGCTGGTGCAACGGCAGCCCCGGGCCCGACGCGGGCCGCTGTCGGGCATCCGCGTGGCCGACTTCTGCTGGATGGGCGTCGGTTCCGTCGCCACCCGCATGCTCGCGGACTTCGGCGCCGAGGTCATCAAGATCGAAAGCCGGACCCGGCTGGACTTGCCCCGCCGATTACCGCTCTACAAGAACGACTCCCGCTCGTTCGGCGCGGAGGATCCCGATCCCGACCCGGACAAGGGCGGACTGTTCAACAACTACAGCCGCAACAAACTCGGCGTGACAATCAACATGCGGTCCGTCGAGGGCCGGGAACTGGCCGAGCGACTCATCGCACAAAGCAGTGTGGTGACGGAGAACTTCGCTCCCGGCGTCATGGCAGGCTGGAATCTGACCTACGAACGGCTACGCGCGCTGTGCCCCGAGGTCATCTACGCCCACATGAGCGGTTTCGGCCAGAGCGGCCCGCACCACACTTACCGCAGCTACGGGCCGGTGGTGCAGGCGGTCAGCGGGCTGTCCTTCATCAGCGGCCTGCCCGACCGGGAGCCCTCGGGCTGGGGTCTGTCCTACATGGACAACCAGGCTGCCTACTACAACAGCGCGGCCCTGCTCATGGCGATCATGCATCGCAACGCGACCGGGAAGGGCACGGAAATCGACACCTCCGCCGTGGAGGTCGGCGTCAGCCTGCTCGGTCCCGACCTGCTGGACGTCACCGTGAACGCACGACCGACCCGCCGGCCGGGCTTCCCCCCGGGTAACCGGCTGGAACACCCACAGGCTGCCCCGCACGGGGTGTACCCCTGCGCCGGCGAGGACCGGTGGGTGGCCGTCGCAGTCTTCGACGACACCGACTGGCACCGTCTGACCGAAGCCATCGGCAACCCCGCATGGACGACGGACCCGCGTTTCGCCAGCGGATCGAGCCGGTTCGCCCACGCTGACGCGCTCGACGCCCACCTCGCGGAGTGGACCAGACACCGGTCACCGCATGAGGTCATGACACTGCTGCAGGACAACGGCGTCTGTGCAGGTGCCGTCCAGGACGCGCGCGACCTCAACGAGGTCGACCCGCAGCTTGCCCATCGCGGCACGTTCTTCGAGCTGGACCACCCGGTGATCGGCCCGGCGCGCTTCGAGGGGACACCGGTGACGTTCTCCCGTATCGAACAGGACAACTGGCGGTCAGCCCCGCTGCTCGGCGAGGACAACGCCTACGTGTTCAGCGACATCCTCGGCCTGTCCACGAACGAAGTGGCCGACCTCGCCGCGGCGGGTGTGATCTGAGATGACCACGGCCCAGACCGGGACAGCCGGTTCCCCGCCGCTTCCGTATTCGGGGCTGACGGTCGTGGAGTGGGCCGGTGACCCCGCCGGTGAAGGGACCGGAAGACTCCTCGCCGAGCTCGGTGCCGACGTGATCAAGATCGAACCACCGCAGGGATCACCGACGCGGCGGATCGGTCCCTTCGCGCACGACGTTGTCAGCGCCGACACGAGCCTGACGTTCTGGTACTACAATTTCGGCAAGCGCAGCGTGGTCCCCGACGGATCGGAATCGGACCAGGCGTTGTTGCACCGCCTGCTCGTCGGCGCGGACGTCCTGCTCATCACCTTGCGCCCGCGCGAGATCGCCGCGGCCGGCCTGGACTACTCCGCGCTGTTGACCACGCATCCGCAACTGATCATCCTGTCGGTCACCGCGTTCGGGCTGGACGGCCCGTGGGCGGACTACCGCACCTGCGATCTGGTCGGACTCGCCGCGGGCGGCCCGCTGGCCAGCTGCGGCTATGACGACCACTCGATCCCGCCCATCCGCCCCGGCGGCAATCAGGGTTACCACACGGCGGCGAGTTTCGCCCACTGCGGCCTGCTGCTGGCATTACTCGATCGCCAGCGGACAGGTGCGGGGCAGCTGGTGGACGTGTCCATGCACGAGTCGCTCGCCGTCAGCGGGGAACTGGCGAACCCATACTGGTTCTACCCGAAGGTCCTCGTGCACAGGCAGACCTGTCGCCACGCCCAGCCCGTGCCGACACAGCCGGCGCTGTTCCGCTGCGCCGATGACCGATGGGTCTACTTCGCGCTCATCCTCGCCGACCGCAAGCCATGGGATGCGCTGGTCGCATGGATGGAAAGCCTCGGCGTCGCCGCGGACCTGACCGACACAGCCTACGATGATCTGGCGCACCGCCAGCAGAACTTCCAGCACATTCAGGAACTCATCGAATGCCTGTTCCTCCTGCAGGACGCCACGACGGCCTACCACGAGGGGCAGCGGCGCGGGCTGCCGATCGGGCCGGTCAACGCCCCCGAGGACGTCCTGGACGACGAGCACCTGCAGGCGAGGAACTTCTTCACCACGGTCGCCTTCGACAGCGATCTCAGCGCGTTGGTCCCGACGAGCCCCTACCGGTTCTCGTCTTTCCAGACCGTGGCTCCCACGCGGGCGCCATGGTTGGGTGAACACACCGGACAGGTACTCGCCGCCGAGGAGGCAGACCGATGATGAGCAGACCTGTGGTACGGACACGGCCGGTGGACGACGGACTGTTCGTCGAGGGCGACGACGGGCCCAGCCTCGTCGCGAGCAGCTGCCGGTCGTGCGGGACGACGACCTTTCCGCGCCAGCAGTCGTGCCCGAAATGCACCCGGATGGACATGGCGGACCGCCTTCTCCCCCGCAGCGGCACACTGTGGTCCTTCACCGTGCAGAGTTTCCGTCCCAAACCGCCCTACGCCGGTCCGGAGCCGTTCACGCCCTACGGCGTGGGATACGTCGAGCTTCCCGGCGTGGTCATCGTCGAGGCCGTCCTGACCGAAAACGACCCGCAGCGGCTGCACATCGGGGCGCCGATGGAGCTGGTCCTCGTGCCCTTGTGTCACGACGACGACGGCACCCAGGTCCTCACCTACGCGTTCTCCCCCGTCCGATCCGGTGACCGGGAACGTAGATCAGACGAAAACCAGGTCCCGAACGTGGGTAACCACAAGTAACCACAAAGGAGTGCGCCGTGGATGTCGCCATCGTGGGCATCGGAATCCATCCGTTCGGGCGGCACGAGGGGGTCAGCGGACGGGCGCAGGGAGCCTACGCGGCCCGGGCTGCACTGACGGACGCGGGCCTGGAATGGCCCGACATCCAGTTCGCCTTCGGCGGCAGCCTCGCGGCAGGGGCCGCCGACTCGCTCGTCTCGGACCTGGGGCTGACCGGCCTCCCGTTCATCAATGTGGCCAACGGATGCGCGACGGGTGGCAGCGCACTGATCAACGCGGACAGTACCATCAGGTCGGGCGCGTACGAACTCGGGATGGTGATCGGCTTCGACAAGCATCCGCGGGGTGCCTTCGACACCGACCCCGCGACGGTCGGCCTGGGGCAGTGGTACGGCGAAACCGGACTCATGCTGACGACCCAGTTCTTCGGGATGAAGGCGCAGCGCTACCTGCACACGTACGGCCTCAGTCCGTCGATACTGGCGAAGGTGGCGGCCAAGGCCTTCTACAACGGTTCACTGAACCCCAACGCGTGGCGCCGTGTCCCACACACGGAAGACGCGATCATGTCGTCGACGATGGTGAGCCATCCGCTGACGCAGTACATGTTCTGCTCGCCGGGGGAAGGTGCAGTCGCGCTCGTGCTGTGCCGGGCGGACCGCGCGCGCAGGTACACCGACACGCCGGTGTACCTGCGGTCCGCGGTACTACGTTCACGCCGGTTCGGCTCGTTCGAGGTGTTCAGCCCGTGGCTGGCACTAGAACGCGCTGACAGCCCGAGCGTGGACGCGGCCCGGGCGGCGTTCGAGCTGGCCGGGGTCGCCCCCGGCGATGTCGACGTCGCGCAGATCCAGGACACCGAGTCCGGGGCGGAGATCTGTCACATGGCCGAGTGCGGCCTGTGCAAAGACGGTGAGCAGGAGGAACTGCTGGCAACGGGTGCCACCGGGATCGGCGGCAGCCTTCCGATCAACACCGACGGTGGCTGCCTCGCCAACGGCGAGCCGATCGGCGCGTCGGGTCTGCGTCAGGTGTACGAGAACGTCCTGCAACTGCGCGGGGCCGCCGCGGCGCGCCAGGTGCCCGCAAACCCGACGGTGGCGTTCAGCCACGTCTACGGCGCGCCGGGGGTCAGCGCCTGCACCGTGCTGACCCGCTGACCGGCCGTCAGATCATGAACCGGTCGGCAGCGCGGGCGAGACACGCTCGCTTCTGCGCCAGGTCGGCCCCGCGCCATATCTGGTCCGCCCACACGACCAGGTTGGTGATCCCCTCGGCGTCGTAGCGGGGCACCAGTTCCAGCTCCTGGCCTTCCAACCGGAAGTAGCAGGCAATCATCGCGCGCCCGTACTGTTCGCACAGTGCCGCGAGCCGGTCACGAAGCCGTACTGCGTCGGAGAAGGAGGGTGTGCCGGAACTGAACCAGGCGTCCCCCAGCCGGGCTGCGCGATGCAGCGCCCGGTCGGTGTTCCCCCCGAGGACGAGCGGCACCGCAACGGGCCGGGGGGTGACCTGGATCCTGCCGGTCGTGAAGTGGGTACCCTGATGCTCGAAGGGTCCTCCGCTCCAGGCCGACCGCAGGACCTCCAGGCACTCCTCGAGGCGGGATCCGCGTTCGTCGAACGGAACGCCGAGGGCGGCGAACTCCTCGCGCAGCCAACCGGCTCCGACCCCGAGCATGAACCTGCCGGCAGCGATCTCCTGCGTCGTGCAGGCGGCACGAGCTGTCAGAAGCGGGTGACGTAACGGCAGGATGTAGATGCCCGTCGCGAGCTTCACCCTCGTCGTAAGCGCCGCGGCGGCACTCAACGCCGACCACGGGTCCAGCAGCTTCGTGGCCGGGTCGATGATCGACCGGGTGTGATGCTGGTGCGCCGTTTCGCCCTGGGTGGGGTGCTCGCTGGAGTAGTCGTACGGCAGGACGAGATGCTCGCCGAGCCAGAGGGCATCGAAGCCGAGGCCGTCGGCCGCCACGGCGAGGTCCAGTAGGTCACGCGCACCCATGTCGTATACCGACAGGCCGATCCGCATCATCAGTTCCCTTCCGGCCTCAACCGAGGTAGTGGATACATCCGCTTTGGTTGCGCTGCCGGTAAGAGCGCCCGGCAATAGGGGCGTGGGCGGTGGTCACCGCCACTCGATGAAGTCGTCCATCCGGGCGCCGAAGCGCTCACGGCTGTACCCGACGATGCCGTGAATGTGCTCCTCCATGAGACCGCGGGCCTGGTTGGCATGACCGGCCAGGATGGCGCGGGCCAGCCTCAGGTGATCATCAGCGATCAGGTCGCGCATCACCCGAGGGTCGTCGGTGACGGCGACGTGGTGGGCGACGATCTGACCCATGGTCTGCATGGTCAGTTCGAGCACGCGGTTGCGGGCCAGTGAGGCTATCGCGATGTGAAATCCGCCATGTTCCCGGACGAATTTCTCCAGCTCCTCGTGCTCTTCGTGCGCCCCGTCCCCGTCGAGGTAGGGTGCCATCGCGGCGGCGCGCGCGTTCCTGTCCGGGTTGCGGGCGGCCCGATCGGCCAGAACGCATTCGGTCAGCACCCACGCCTCGAAGAGCTCGGAGTAGGTGGCTCCGGCCAGATGGAAGTACAGCGTCGAGATCCGCCCGAGGTTCGACGGGTCGACGGTACCGACCACCGGACCGCCGCCCGGTCCACGGCGGATGGACAGCAGACCCTGCACCTCCAGGAGGCGCAGCCCCTCTCGCAACGACTCGCGACTCACCCCGTACTGCTCGAGCATGACCGCCTCCGACGGCAGGCCGTCACCGGGCTGTAGCCCACGGGCGATGATGTCGTGGACCACATCCCGCGCGACGGTCTCCGATGTCTTCAGGCGGCGCGTGACCCCGTCACCCGACGCAATCGCGATACAGCCTCGTGGAGTCGCAGCGGCCGGCGTGCGCCGAGGTGGGTCCACCGCTCCGGCTGGCACAGGCAACGGCTCTCCGGTGAGCGACCCGGGGACAGGAGCCTGCGGCGGCGCGGATGAAGCAGGATCGCGCCGCCTTTGGCCATCTGGGCTGCTCAACATGAGCCGAGGGTACCGCCGGGTTCAGTTGGTCCTGATGAATCTCACCGGTCAGGCCGCGTCAACGGGGATACACCTGGGGGCCGCAGCCGCCGACGGCAGCGAGGTAACCGGTGGAGTCCACCCGACGCTCGCCCCAGAGAATCTCGAAGAGAAGCCTGCTGATTTTCCAACCGTCCGCTGTGCGTCGCAGCTGGTTATGGTACCGGCCGACGAGCACGTGCACCGTTTCCGGCGATGCGCGGAACACCTGGTGCGAGGTGTGGTAGATAAGCGCCGTGGCGTGATCCCCTACAAGGTCCACATGGTAAACACTGAGCAGATGATGCTGCCAGACGCATTCCCGGGTGCCTTCGTCGATCCAATCAGCGACCGCGTCACCGCCGACGATGGGATCAGCGTTGCCGTACTGCGCCCACAGGTCGTCGGCGAGGGTCACACGGATCCCGTCGACATCCCGTTTGTCGATACACGACGCATACCTGTAAAGCACCTCGGTGACGTCGGCGCGGTCCAGGCCGGCCTCAATCTCGGCCGCTGTACGCATGCTCGCTCCCTTCGCAGCCGTCCCGACGGGTGCCACGTCTACCGCGGCACTGCCGGGTCAAGCCCCGACCTTCATCCACACGCTCTTGAGCTGGGTGAAATCGTCGAGAGAGGCCGCGCCCAGGGTGCGGCCATGCCCGGAGTACTTCACACCGCCGTAGGGCACCGTCGGGTAGACCATCTGGAAGGTGTTCACCCACACCGTTCCTGTCCGTAATGCTCTGCTCACGCGGTGTGCCAGGCCCAGGTCGTTGGTCCACACGCCGGCCGCCAGACCGTACTCGGTGTCGTTGGCGATGGCGATGGCCTCCTCCTCCGAGCCGAACTCCAGCACGGACATCACCGGACCGAAGATCTCCTCGCGGGCGATCCGCATGTCGTTGCGCACGGATGTGAACACCGTCGGCTGGTGGAAGTAGCCGACGTCGCCGTGACGCTCACCGCCGAGCACCAGCTCCGCACCCTCGTCACGGCCGTAGCCGACGTAGCGCTGCACCCGCTCCAGCTGTTCCGCGGACACCAGCGGTCCCATCTGGCTACTGGGGTCGAAACCCGAGCCGAGCCGGATGTCACGCGACCCATCAATGATCATACTTACCAGTTTGTCGTGCACGGAACGGTGCACCAACAGACGACTACCCGCGGTGCACACCTGTCCGGATGCGCCCCACACCGCGGCCATGGCCGCTGCGGCGGCGGCCTCCAGGTTGGCGTCGGGGAAGACGATGAACGGGCTCTTGCCGCCGAGTTCGAGGCTCACCCGCTTCACCCGTGCGGCGGCGGCCGCCTGAATCGCGCTTCCGGTAGCCACGGACCCGGTGAACGACAGGGCGTCGATGTCGGCAGAGGCGACGAGGGCGGCGCCCACGACCTCACCGACACCTTGAACGACGTTGAAGACCCCCGGCGGAATCCCCGCCTCGAGCGCCAGCTCCGCCATGAGAACCGCCGACATGGGGGTCTGCTCGGCCGGCTTCAGCACGACGCTGTTGCCCGCGCTGATGGCGGCGGCCACCGAGGCGAACACGGCCGTCGGCCCGTTCCACGGAGTGATCAGGCCGACGACGCCGATCGGCTCCCGGTGCTGATACACGGCCAGGTCCGACGGTACCGGCGGGATCGTTCCGGAAAGCTTGGAGGGCCAGCCCGCGTAGTAGTCAATACCGTCGACCGCGAACTGGACGATGAATCCCTCATAGAAGCGCAGCAATCCCGCGTCGATCACATCGATCTCGGCGAAGACGTCCGCCCGCTCCGTCAGGAGGCTGGAGAGCCTGCGCATCCGGCGTTCTTTTTCCAAGGGCGGGAGGAACCGCCACCGGCCGTCCTCGAAGGCGGCGCGCGCAGATTGTGCGGCCCGTTCGGCGTCGGCCACCGAGCCGGCAGCGGCGGTGGCGACCTGCCGTTCCGTCGCGGGATCGATGACCGCCATCGTCGCCCCGTCGGCAGCCGGGACGACCTCACCGTCGATAACGTGACCGAACAGGGGGCGTGCCAGCTGCCGTGCGGCTTCCGCCGAAATCGGATATGTCGAGGAATCGTCCGATGTACTGATCACCGAAGGTACTCCGATCCGGTAGGAGAGATATCTGCGGAAAAAGGTCCCGATATACTGAAAGCGACTGCACTGAGAGCAACCGGCAACCGGGTCACGGGGCCGGGGCACGTGGCTCGCCGGTCGCGACGGGCTCAGGCTGCGCGCCGGACTCGGACCCGGACTCGGCAGCCGCCGCCTGCGTTCGCCGGCTGCGCCGGGTCTGGGCGACCTGCCGACTCGCCAGGGCGACGGCGATCAGCAGGGCCACGCCCTGGAACAGCGGCTGGATCCAGAAGGTGCCGGGCCCGAAGGCCAGTTGCAGGCCCTTGACACCGAACGCGAGCGCGAAATACGCGACCAGCGTGCCCCACACGTTGGGCCGCCGGGAGAACTGCGACGCCCCGAAGAACACCGCTGCCAGTGCGGGGAACAGCAGACCTGAACCGGAGTCCGCGGTATAGGCGCCGACCCGCATCGAGTAGATGACGCCGGCGATCCCGGCCACCCCGCCGGAGGCGATGAGCGAGCCGTAGACGAGCCGCTCCGCCGGCAGGCCGGCCAGCCGCGCGGCCTCCGGGTTGCTGCCGACCGCGAACAGGTAGCGCCCGACCGGCGTGTGCTCCAGAACGAACCACAGGATGACCGCCAGCGCCAGAAGGTAGAGCACGACCACCGGAACGCCCAGCAGGTTCGTACTGCCGAGCGTCGCGAACCGGTCGGAGAACGCGCCGGTGATCTGGCGGTTGTCAGAGACCTTCAGCCCCACGGCGGTGAGCACCTGGCTCACGCCGAGGGTGGCTATCAGCGAGTTGACCCGGAACCGCACGACCAGGAAGCCGCTGACCAGTCCGACCAGGCAGCACACCAGCACAGCGCCGAGGCAGACCAGGCCGACCGGGATGTGGGTGTTGCCCGCGAACCAGTTGATCAATACCAGCGACAGACCCATCATCGCGCCGATCGACAGGTCGAAGATGCCGGCCGCGAGCGGGACCAGGAAGGCCAGCGCCAGGACCGCGGTCACCACGCCTTCGCCGAAGGTGAGACGGAACGTGCTGACCGTCAGGAACAAATGTGGCTTGAGCGCTCCGAAAATGATGATGAACAGCGCGAAAAGGAGGAGGGCGCTGTACTTGCCGAGCGTGAGGCTGACCGGCTGCCGGACAGGCTCCGGCGGGTACGGACCGCCCGCGACACCACGACCTGCCCCGCCCTTCGCGGTCCCGGCTTCCACAGCGGGTGGCTGGGCGACGACGGGCCCGGCCGGCTGGCCGCCGGCCCGGTCCGCGGTGCTGTCGGCCGCGGTGCTGTCGGCCGCGGATCGCCGACCGATTTCTAACGACATTGCTCCACCTCGGAAGATGCAGGACGAAGACGGCCTTGATCACACGACCGCCGGTCGAAAAAGGGACTCATGGCGCTCCCAGCGATACCTGTGCGTGATCAATGGCTTCCGGTGAAAGGTCGACGCCCCGGCGCAGTGTGCGCACGACACGTCCGTGACTCAGAATGAGTACGCGGTCGGCCAGGCGGGCCAGCTCCTCGCTGTCGGTCGAGACCAGTAGGACCGCCGTTCCCGCGTCCGCGCTGCGCTCGATGATGCTGTGGACCTGATCACGCGCCTTCACGTCGATGCCGGCGGTCGGGTCGTCGAGCACGAGCACCTTCGGGGACAGGCGCAACGCGCGGGCGACGAGCACCTTCTGCTGGTTCCCTCCGGACAGGCTCGTGATGGGCGCGTCCACGCCGCGGGTCACGATCCCGAGCTCGTCGACCCAGGTACGAACCTCCCGGCGCTCGGACCCGGCGTCGATGTAGCCGCGCCGGACATGGCGGCGCAGCGACCCCATGGTCAGGTTCTGGCGTACCGTCAGGGTGGCGAAGGTGCCGTACCGCGCCCGTTCGCCCGGTACGAAGGCCAGCCGGGCAGCCATGGCCGCGGCGGGATTCGCCGACGGAACGGCGACACCGTCCACGGACACCTGGCCCGCCCGGGGCATCCGTCCGCTGAGCATTGCACCCAGCACCTCGCGACCCGAACCGGTCAGGCCGGCGATTCCGACGATCTCCCCACGGCGCACGGTGGTGGACACTCCGGCGACGGTTCCCCCGGCGATCTCCTCAAGTCCCAGGACGACGGGCCCGGCCGTCTCGACCGCCTCGTCACGCCCGGTCGAGATGACCAGGTCGTGACCAACCATCAGCCGGCCGAGGGTGTCGCGGTCCATGTCGGCGGCATCCGCCGATGCGACCTTCCGGCCGTCGCGCAGGACCGTGACCTGGTCCGCGATGTCGAGGACCTCGTCCAGATGGTGCGAGACGATGAGCACGCTGTGTCCGGCGTCCCGCAACCGCCGGATCGTCGCCAACAGCCGGTCCACGTCGGCCGCCGGCAGGGCGGCGGTCGGTTCGTCGAGCACCAACACCGCCCGACCCTGGTCCGGTTCGGGAAGCGCCCGCGCGATGGCGAGACCTGTGCGGTCGGCCAGCCCCAGTTCGCCCGTCGGGGCGCGGACATCGATGTCGAGCCCAACCCGCGCCACCCGCTCCTGCGCCTGCCGGCGAGCTTCCCGCCAGTGGATCCGGCCGAGGAAGCCCCGCGGATAGGAGAGCCCCAGCATGAGGTTCTCCACCGAGCTGAGGTCGAGGAGCAGCCCCAGGTCCTGGTGGACGAAACGGATTCCGGCCTCGTGCGCCGCCGCCGATCCGAATTGCAACGGCATACCGCGCACCCAGACGCTGCCGCCCGGATCCGGACGATGGTAGCCCGCCACAATCTTGATCAGGGTGGACTTGCCGGAGCCGTTCTGCCCGACGAGGGCGTGCACCTTTCCCTCGGCGATGGCAAGATCGACACGGTCGAGGACCACCTGCCCGGAAAACGTCTTGGACAGGTTGCGGATGTCCAGGGCCGGCACGTTCGCCCTGTCCTCCTGTGAAGCTGTCTCGACTTCGCCGTTACTCACCATTACTCACCATTACTCAACTGACCTGACACCTCGCGCCTGCTGGGGCCGAAGAATGCGCGAATGAACAATGATCGCGCACTCTTCGGCGAACCGTGTGATTTCAGCTTGCCGTCACCTCAGAAACCCCACAGCTTCTTGAACGTGTCCTTGAAGCCGGCCGGCCCGGGCCAGCCGTTCTTCTCGTCCACGATGGCCTTCGCCTGGTCGGGTGTGCTCACGAGATAGAACGGCGAGATGGCAGCCTTGCGCTCGTCCGGCAGCGACCACTGGTCGACCGCGACACGAGCCATCTGGTCCGCCATCGTCCACATCGCGAGCTCCTGCGGGAGTGCGCTCCACGCCGTCGAGGTGCCGTTGATGACTTCGTTGAACTGCGGCTGCGCCCCCTGGGTACCGACCAGCTTCACCTTCCCCAACAGGCCGGCTGTCTTCAGGACGGCCGGCACACCTTTCTCAAGGCCGTTGTAGGTGAAGAAGACGTAGTTGACGCTGGGATTTGCCTGCAGGTAGGAAGAGACGCTCTGCGGCACGGCGCCACCGGCGAGGTCGTTGACCGTCGTCTCAAGAGTGTGGATCTTGCAGCTGGGGCAGTTCTTGCCGAGCTCGGCCTTCACCCCGTCGGCCTGTGCCGTCAGAACCGGGTAGGAGGGGATCGTCACCAGCAGGATGTCGGCCTTGCCGTTCGAATCCACAGCCATGAAGTCGGCCATCGCGCCGCCGAAGGCACTGGCGGCGGTGGCGTCGTTGCAGTCCGAGAAAAGGTTGTTGCTCGGTCCCGCGGGCACGTCCGTGCTGTAGCACATGAACAGCGGGATGCCCTTGGACTTCGCCTGGTTCATCTGCTGCTTGAACAGGTCGACGGGAAAGCCGGTGGTGGCGATGTAGTCCACGCCGGCGTCGATGGCCTGTTGAATGGCCGAACCCGGATCGGTTGCGGTGGCGCTCAGCGTGGTCAGGCTCCAACCCAGGGCTGCGGTGGCGTCCTTGACGAAACCAGCCAGGATGGCGCAGTTCGGGTCCGCGCACTGGACGAAGGCAACCTTCTTCTTCGGCGGCGCAGACTTCAGCGGCGTGGACTGAACGATGCTCGTCGGCGGCGTCAGGTACTTGGCGAGGTTCGCCTTGGCTGCTGCTAACGACGCGTCGGACGTCGGAGCCGGGTTTACCGACGCCGTCGCCGCCGGCGTCGACGCCGAGTCCGAATCACTGCCGCACGCCGCGAGGAACAGCGCGAGGACCACGCCGACGACGAGGGGCATTACTCTTCGAGAACTGCGATGCATGTGATTACCCCGTCGGTCCTTGAAGGAAAAGACGGGCGTCCTGACACAGCGCCGGCACAGGCCGGCCACCGTATCGGAATGCCGTCGCCGAGTGATAGAAGATCAGTTGGGAAACAGCTGGATGTGGGGAAGGATTGTCGGCGGTGTCGCACCTGGACGCCGAGTCAGAGCCGGATCAAGTGCCAGGAAAAGTATTCCTCGCGATGTTCGCTGTCAAGGACATACTCGGCGGCCCCCTCCTGGAGATCCACCGGGAACCAGACACGCCCGGCCGTCATCCAGTTGGCCGAAGATCACGCGATCATGGACCTTTTCGCGCGCTCGAAGGCCCCATGGGTCGCCGGACGCCGTGGCCACGTACGAGGTATGCCCTCCCCTCCGCCGACCGTCGGTACCGCCGGACCGGACACGCGGACCGAGGAGATACCGGAGGGCGTCCACGCTGCCCGCTCCAACCGTGGTCCACGTCACACGGAGACCATAAACGTCATGACGATTAACCGCAAGGGAACGATGCGGGAAGGTCACGCGCATCGGCCGGCACAGACGCCGGCCCTGCGCGAGGGCACCCTCGCAGGTGACTCCTCATGAGGAATAACGGGCAAGGCGCCGATTCCATGATCGTCGCCGTGGGTGTCGTGCGGGGCGAGCTCAGTCCACCGGATGCGTGCGGGAGTCGTTGCCCACCACCAGGAGTCTGCCCGGAGCCCGTTCGCCGTTGATCAACCAGTAGCCACCGTCACGGTGTAAGCCGACCTGCGCGGGTGGAGCGCACCTGCCGTCGACCCGGTGTGTATCGAATCCGGTGCTCACCCCGACGAACGTTTCATGACAGCTCGGGCAGTGGGCGGCGTTCAACGCCGTCCAACGGACACTGCATCGCCCACAGCTCAACAGAGTCGGACGGTCGTAATCGACGTCCCGGCCAGCCACTGACTCGCCCCCTCACCCATCCGACATCGCACCCGCCACCGACCATGATGGGGTGGCGGGTGGTCGGTGGTGCGGGCAGGGGCGGCCAGTCATGCGATGCCTCGCATGATAATGCGAGGCCAACTGGTCGGCCCGGTATCGGCAGGTACCTATCCGCTCCCGTGGACCTGTCCCACGACACAACCCAACGACACAGCCCAACGACGCAGCCCAAGAACGCAGCCCAAGAACGCAGCCGGACGGGCGTGAGTTCACGCCCGTCCGGCTGCGTTGTTGCACACGGCGACCACTGCTGCGAAGCCGTCAGGGCCGGATAACGGGTACCGGTCCGGTCCTGACGGTCGATGTCACCCCGGGAACCCACCACCGGCACCGGCGCCGCCGCCCGTTCCGGTGCCGGACCCAGACCCAGGCCCGGACCCGGTAGCGCCGGACAGTGCGTCCGCGGCGCTGGACAGCGCACCACGGGTGAGGTCCAACGCAGCATGCGTAACATCCTTGGCGGTGTTCTCGCCGCTGCTGCCGGGGTTGGCACCATTGTTGCCGCCGGTACCGGTACCGGTGTCGCCCCCCGAGGTGGAGCCGACACCTGAGCCGGGGGTGGTGCTGGCGCTGGTAGTGGTTCCACCAGCGCCGGAGACCGCATTCGCGGCGCTGAACAGCGCACCACGGGTGATGTCGACAGCAACGCGGGACACGTCGCCGGCTGCCCCGGCTGCCCCGGCGCCCGGGTCGCCGCCGGCGGTGAGGAAGGGAGAGGCGCTGGCCGGAGTGGCACCCAGGATCGCGGCGAGCACGCCGGTGACGGTGATGACACCGGCACGCCGCAGGGTTCTGGCGGTCATGCTTGCCCCCAGCAGATATCCGTAGTGGACGTTTCCCTGGAACCGTAAGCCGTCGCACGGCGTCGAGACGTCACATACCGGGCACTGTGGTAATGGTTTCATCACAGGGGAAGAAAACGCTGGCATCTCCATCGGGTCGGGCGAGGCTCCCCGGGACTGGCGCGGTCGAAGTCGGGGAATACCTCGGTCAGCCACCGACCATCGCCATGGCGCGGCGGCATCGGACACAGGGAGGCCACGATGTCCAGGACAGCGACGGAGCATCGAGTGTACGGCGACGCCGCCGGTGCCGTGTGGGCCGTTCTCCTTGTACTGGGCATCGCCGTCACGGCGCTCGGCGCCGTGCTCGTCGCGAACCCGTCCGACTCGGCGAGCACGCTGGCGATTCTGGTCGGGTTGGCGCTGGTGCTCGCCGGTATCACCGAGGTGCTCGCGGCGGGACGCGCGCCGGAGCCTGCCAGGGCGGCCGTGTTCGGCGTTCTGCTGGTCCTGGGCGGAATCGTGGCATTGGCGTGGCCTGATGTGACGCTCTGGACGCTGGCAGTGATCGTCGGAGTGTCCCTCGTGATAGCCGGGTTCATTCGGCTGATCATCGCCTCAGCCGCTCCGGCGGACGACCCCGGGCGTGGGCGAGCCGCCGCGGCCGGCATCCTGTGCGTGATCGCCGGCATCGTGGCGATGTCCTGGCCGTCGGCGACCGTGTTCGTCCTGGCCGTGGTCTTCGGCATCTGGCTGATCGTCCACGGGGTCACACAGATCATCCTTGCGCTGAGCCTTCGCCGGGCGCTGGCGGCCACCGCCCCCTGATGGCGGATCTCCCGCACTGAGAACCGCCTCCACCGGCGGTCCGCACTGAATCGGCACGACCGGCGGCGGGTGGGCGGACAGGCCACTCGGCCTTGTTCGCCATCGATCCGAGCCGCCCATCGAGCGCCATCGGCTGGAGTCCCTGCCGGGAAAGCGCCGCGTCTTGAGGCTACACGTCCCCGAACAGCCACTGGTCGACATGGCCGAACTGACCGACGCCGACCTGGACACCGTCTCGGCGGGCGTCGTGGTCATTCTCATCATCATCGCGTGACGGTCATCCCGACGAGTTCCTAGCCGAACAGCAGCCAGCCCGACCCCTGCCTGGTCGCAACGGCAACGGCAACGGCCGGGCCACGACCGGAGTCTCGAAGACGTGCCGGGCTCGCCGCAACCGGTGTCCCGGTGAGCATCGGCAGCCACGGCTGGTCGCGATCTCGGGCGCCCGTGACGACGTGGATGTGGACATCTACCGGTCGCTCGATCCCCTGGCCAAACCGCCGCCCG
Organism: Protofrankia sp. Cr2; assembly: GCF_963555885.1. Lineage (NCBI taxonomy): Bacteria > Bacillati > Actinomycetota > Actinomycetes > Frankiales > Frankiaceae > Protofrankia > Protofrankia sp. Cr2. The sequence goes on along the minus strand of NZ_CAUVXG010000018.1, from coordinate 29,803 downwards.
AACACGATCAGCTGTTGGTCGACGTCCGGGCGCCAGTCGCCGACCCTCCGACCGTGGACGACGCCGTCCGGGTCTGCGCCGAGAAAATCTTCCAGCACACCGGGGTCGAACCGTTCGCCGTCGACCGCACCCACCCGGATATCGGGATTTCGGTCAGCAAGGTCTTCGCTCGGTCCTTCCTGGCCGGGTTGAACTGGCCGAAGTAGCGGGCGGTGACCCATTTTCGGCCTTTCCTGGGATGCCTGCGGCAAGCCCATTTGTAAAGGTGCTGCCACAGGTGCTCGTCCAGGCTCTGGTACGACTTCTTCGATACCCTTGACCGGTAGTAGCTCACCTGGCCTCGGATGATCGGGTTCATGGTGACGATCACCTCGATCGGGTTCGCGCCGCGCAGGCTACGCAGTGTCGCGGCGTTCCTCCGCCGGATCTTCTTGACCGCGTCACGGCTGGGTCTGGTGAGGACCTTCGTGCCGCCACGGACGTGGTAGCGGCGGATGTTAAACGACAGGAAGTCGAATCCGCCGTCGATGCGACGGATTGCGGTCTTCTCCTGGTTCAGGGCCAGCCCCCGGTCTTTCAGCCACAGGTCGACCCGCTCAGCCGGCCGGCCATGGCCTGACCCTCCTGCTCGGCGTCGGCGGTGCCGGCGTCCGCGTGCAGGTGGGCGAGAGTCCGGCCACACAGGCGGCGACCAACGCGTCCGGGTCCAGCCTCGTGAGCACCCACCGGATCGTCTTCTCCGACGGCAGCAGCACGGCACCATCGAACGGGTCCACCCAGGCGCCCAGTCGCAGCAGTTGGCTACGGGTACAGGCTGCGGCTCACTGCCCGGCGGCGTCCAGCGACTCGAACCCCGGAACCATGAATGCCGACAAGATCACCGCCAGGACGTAGCCCAGCGGGTGGCGCCGCCACCGGGTTCTGCGGGGATCGGGCAAGCCGTTGAGGACCGCGAACAGGTCCCGAGTGTCAGGTTCGGTGTTCTGGACCTGGACAGGCGAAGATGCAGACACGGGCGCGACCCCCGATCATCGTTTGGATTCGACACCCTTGATCTTTTGTGAAGTTGTGCCCGCCTCCTGCCACCCCCGCCGAAACCGGCCAACCCGTCATCAACTACCCAGACATCGCAGATCACCACGCAAGTTCGCTACGCCGGGGCCCTGGATCCTTGGCGTGCTCGGCGAGCGTCCACCCGTTCGTACGCTCGTTCTTCGACAACAGCCCGTCCAAGTAGGCCCACGCCTGCGCCCTCGGCTGGTCGCCGGGGAATACAGTGCGCGACACGACCGAACAGCTCGGCAAGCCCAGCCTCCCATTCCGCGACGTCACCCAGGGTTACGCTGTCAGTCGCGGCCACCGCATCTGCGTCGTTTTTCTTCACACAGTCGAGGAATCACGCGATGGCCGCCCGCGCATCGCGCCACGCCGACGATCCGGAAAGAGACCACACGGCGATCACTGTGGCTGTGGTACTAAGAGGATGTGGATATAGGTTTCTCTTCGTGGTATTCAATGTGAACTATCTTGAATATGGGACTGCCGGAGAAACTGTCTACTTCAAAATGAAGCTTAATGGCGAAGCTGCCGTCGGCCTGCTCGACCGGTTCGAATCTCGGCTCGACCCGATAGGTTATTTCGCCATTTTCAACCCGGACTCCGGGCAGGAAGTCGACCGGCCTTTTCGCGAAGGATGGGGAAGCCCAATCAAACGCGCCAGTTCGATCTACGATTATTTCTATGGGCGGGCCTTTCGGGGAAACAAGGACGCGCCCTAGATCGGTTCTGATTACGTTTTGTGGTTCGCGGACTGTGGCGGAGGCTGACGTGACAGCTGCTGAAGTAACAGAGGTTCCCGTGCCCGCCGTCCCGCATGCCGTCAGCGCGGTTAATGCCAAGACGGGCGAGAAGAGGAGAATTTTTCGCATTCGCACGATGGTCTAAGATCTCCAAGTCGTTTGTCGATGCCACGTTTTGCATCTGACTGCTCACGTTAGCACACACAAGGGCCCGTCCATAACTGTCCTGTTTT
>NZ_CAUVXG010000018.1:20994-27385 GCF_963555885.1 Protofrankia sp. Cr2 | reverse complement strand
GACGCCGCGTCCCTATTGCCGGTCGCTCTAAACCTCGGTAGCTGTCAAATGTGGTATGGACGCTGTTTCCAGTGCCGCTGAGCCTTTTCGAGTAACCGCCTGTTGCGTTGAATGATCAGGTGGTCCGGTCGTGTTCGACGCGTAGGATTACCAGGGCCTCAGCAAGATCGCTCTACGTAGCGATATCTCACGCTTGATTCCGCCACGCACAATCGTCAGGCGAGAAGGCGCCCCTCGGGTGCGGACGGCACGAAACTCTGCCGTGCATGACAGTTCCGACAGCCCCGGACTGTCATGCGGATGCGCTCAGCGCGGTGGCCGCGTCGTTGAGACCAAGCACCGTCACCGGTACGGTGACGGAGTCCGGTACGCGCACCAAGAAAATCTGGGTCCGCGAAACAATGATTTTCTTGCCGGTCACGGCCTCGTGGTGCCCGGTGGCAATCACGTCAGGACTGCTGGCGGACAGCGTCGCGGCTGGTGGGCCGGTCGGGGTCGGTGTCACGGAGTCCGCCGAGTACAGGGCCACGAACGCCAGGGTCGCGTCGCCCGATCGAGCCGCGCACAGGGAGGGCGCGGTTTCCTGACCGGCGAGCGCCGCCAGATCCCCTGCGCTGGAGGCCTGCGAGTCCACCCGGTCGAACTCCGCCAGAACAGCCCGCGCAGCAGACGCACCAAAGGCAGGCACGCCGGTGGACGGCGTCGACACCGCCGGGCTCGCCGTGTCGTTTCCGCAGCTGGCAAGGATCCAGCCGATCATCGGTAGACGTCATCGGGTCGGTGACGATTACACGGCGACCTGTGGAGATCGCGACCCGCGCCACGCAATGTCTCAACAGATTCACGGGATTGCCGAGTACACCCGACCCGCGCATGCGACGCTGAAGCATGTCTGCACTGACACAGAGTTGCCGCACTGTCCGGGGAGAAGCACAGACGTCGTGCGAAAGGCCTTCGGATCAACACCACAAGAATCACAGCACACTGGTGGAACGGATCTGTCCGGCGTCATCACCCTGGCCGCGATCGACAATGACCGCATGCTGCTGGAGGGACTGCGCTCCTGGCTCGCCTCGCAGCCGGATCTCGACCTGGTACGGACGTCGGCGACCGTGCCCGAATATCAGCCGAGGCTCTCCTCTCAGGAACAGGCCGTGCTGGTCGCCTATGCCACCGGGAGCACTCTGCAGGCCGCAGCCCGGCGCGCCGGGGGGTCACCTATGGCACCGCCCGCGTCTACCTGCAGCGGGTGAAACGCACGTACAACGAGGCCGGCCGTCCCACCTACACCACGCTCGACCTCGCCGCCCGCCCCTCCTCCGGGAAGCCCACCTCGCGGTGGACCGCTCAGCCGACGGCTAGGGGGCATGGCCGGGCCTGTGGGAGTCCCGGTTCGGTAGAACTGCCGAACCGGGACTCCCACAGGTCGTCGCCACTACCAGGCGGCGGTACCGCCGTCGACGTTGAGCAGCGCGCCGGTGATGCCGCCGCCGAGGTCGCTGGCGAGCAGCCGGGCCATCGCCGCGACCTCCTCGACGGTGTTCAGGCGCTTGATCGCGGACTCGTCCGCATACGTCTGGAGGAACTCCTCATAGGTGATGCCGACGCTGGCCGCGGCCACGGGCCCGGCATCCTTCATCATGTCCGTCTCGACCGCGCCGGGGCAGATCGCGTTGCAGGTGATCCCGGCGGTGCCGTACTCGAACGCCGTCGCCTTGGTGAAGCCGTTGATCGCGTGCTTGTTGGTGATGTAATGGCTGACAGCAGCCTTGTTAGCCTGCTTGCCCTCGACGGAAGAAATGTTGATGATCCGCCCCCAGCCGTTGGCGAGCATGGACGGCACGGCCCGCCGGGTGGCCCAGAAGACGGCGTTGATGTTCCAGTTGAGGGCGGTGCTCCATGCCTCGTCGGTCAATTGGTGGATCGGGGCGAACCCGTCGCTGCCACCGGCGTTGTTCACCAGGATGTCGACACGGCCGTAGTTCGCGACAGCGGCGTCGATCAGCCCCTCCACGTCGCTTTGGAGCCGAACGTCACCGGGCACGAACTGCGCCCGGTCGCCGACCGCGAGCTCGTCGAGGGCTTCCTTGCCCTTTACCTCGGAACGGCCACTGATCACGACGTTGGCGCCGTCGGCGAGGAGCACCTCCACGATCCCGCGGCCAATGCCACGGCTGCCTCCGGTGACGACAGCGACACGTCCGTCGAGAGTCATGCGTACGACCTCCTGGTCGGAATACGGGTAGTCGGAAAACAGGTGGTCGGAAAACGGGTGCCGGTCACCGCAGGTCGTCGGTGCCGGCCTGCGCGGTGCCAGCCTGCGCGGTGCCGGCCTCGTCGAGGAACCGGTCGATGACACGGTGGAAATGCTGGACGCCGGGCTCGTTGCGGCCGAAGACGAAATCCGTGCCGTCAAGCGCGGCGAGTCCCCGCGCCACACCGAAGCCGGTCGAATAGTCCTCATCCAGCACGACGTCGTGGAACCAGTCGCGGGTGGTGTCCGCGACCTTGCGTTCCTCGTCGTCGGCCGGTGGACGACGCAGCAGGATCAGCTGCTGGGTACGGGACTCCTCGGGGGTGCGGCCGGGCAGCACGAGGGACACCGAGACCGACTGGCGCCAACCCCCGGAAACAGCCAACCCGGGAAACAGCCAGAAGATCGCACCGACGCAGCTCGCCGGGTCCCACGTCTGGGGTGGCTGCGTGGACGCCTCGGCAATGGTCCGCAGCGCGAACGCGTTGCGTTGGTGCGGACCCCAGCTGTCGAACGCGGCCATATTCGACAGGTTGGTCTTGTAGACCGTCGTCGGGTGCAGCGCGGCGAAGTGGTATCCCTCGAGGTACCCGTCAACCGTGATCTTCCAGTTCGGCCCGGGTAGCACCCGCGTGGAGTGGTGATGACACCCGGCGAGCCCCAGCCCTTCGAGCAGTGGCTCAAGATCACCAAGCCAGTCGTCGAGGTCGAGCGGACGACCCGGGGTGAGCCCGACGAAGATGATGCCGGCCCGCTCCTGCGCGGGCAGCGACACCAGCCCGGTACGGTCACGGTCGACTGGCCCGAAGGTCTTCTCACCGCCGATGCCGACGAGGCAACCCGCCATGTCGTAGGACCAGGCATGGTACGGACACGTGATCCGTTTCGCCCGGTTCGTCCGGCCGACGCCCTCCGCGACCAGCTCGGAGCCCCGGTGGCGGCAGGCGTTCACGCTGGCGTGAACGACACCAGCGGCGTCCCGGGTGATGAGCACCGGGATGTCGACGACCTGTATGGCCTTGTAGTTACCCGGCTCGGGCAGCTCACAGGACAGCGCCAGTGGCAACGGGACCCGCCGGTGGATGGCGTCGATCTCGTCACGCCACCGCTGCGGGTCGGAGTAGTTGCGAACGGGCTCACGCCACTGCGTCGGTACCTGCTCCGTTGTCTGCTCCCGATAGAGACCGACCAGCCGCTCCATCACCGAGCGCGCGTCGCGGCCCACGACGGTGTCAGCGCTGCTGTCCAACGCGGGGGTGTAGACGGGTGCAGAGCCGTCGGCTCCCGCGCGAGCGCTAGCGGCGGCGGAAGCGGAAGCGGAAGCGGAAGCGGAAGCGGAGGAACGAGTCGTGTCAGTGGTGGTCATCGGACGGACCCCTTCAATATAAAGATCATTTTCACCTGCACGTCCGAAGCCTCTTCCATCACGATTCGGATGCTATGACCCTTATCACATCGCCTTAACTAGAGGATGTCAACAGTTACTTTCCTCGAGACCGGTGGCGCTCCACGAACATCGAGCCCACCGGCTCCCGCCCGCACCGACACACCCGAGAGGCGGGTATGCGTGGGTCGGCCACGGCTCCCGGCGCGGCGGCGACAGTCCGGACCTGCGCGTCCGCCCCGAAGTAGTTACTGTAGTGAACGTCGATATAGTCACCGACCGCAACGGGGCCTGAGCGACGACGGCCAGCCGGTCCAGCTGCGACGGCGATCACAGCACGGCCACACCCGCCTGTTTCTTGACTCGGATTCCCAAAAGACGCAGCATGACCGGAATCACACACCGATGGTCGGATCAGTGCCCACCCAGCGCTTCCCGGCCGTCAGGCAGCATCACGACAGCTCATGACATGACAGATCATGAGATGACACGCCATCGGGCACGGTTCAGCGCCTGACGAGGAGAGGCAACACCGATGACGCAGTTAGCGACCGGCACAGACCCGGACTCGCTCGACGAAGCGGCCCGCGCCACACTGACCGACCTCGTCATCCGAGGCATGCGGCGTGGCTCGGCCCCGGAACTGGACCGTCTGGTGAATGCCGGGCTGGCACTGGCCAAGGGGCCGGTGACGATGCCCACCGTCGACGCCAGAACGCTCGTCGGCGGCTGGTCCCGTCTGTCGGCCGGTTCGCAGGCCGAGGAGCGGGTCACCGTCCTCTACCATGCGTTCCTGCCGATCAACCGTCGGTTGCGGGAACTGTGCACAGCGTGGCAATGCCGGCCGGACGGGTCGCCCAACGACCATGGCGACGCCACCTACGACGCGGCCGTACGCGATCAGTTCGACGACGTGCACGCGTCGATCGCACGGATCATCCGCCGACTCGCCGACCCGGTCCCCGGTCTCGGCCACTACCGCGATGACCTGGCCGCCGCACTCGACGCGTTCGACGCCGGTGACGCCTCCGCTCTGACCTCACCGCTGAGCGACTCTTACCACACGGTGTGGATGCGCCTGCACCAGGAGTTGCTACTGCTACTCGGTGTGAGTCGGGCCGAGGACGAGGCGCTGGAGGAACGGCTGGTCGCGGGGTCTGCCGGGTGAACGCTGTGTCGTCCCCCTCCCCCGGCCCGCACCTCGTCCCATACGGCCAAGGGCATGCCCGTGGGCTGGACGCCGCCGAGCTCGGCGTCCACGGAATGGAGATGGACAGCCTCGTGCGGCTGGGGCTGCCGACCGTCCCGGGTCTCACGATCCCGGCGTCACATGCCGGCGACCTCACCGACGTGACGGTCGCCCGCGGCGCGGTCGACCTGCTGTCCGCGCTGGCCGGCCGGCGCGTCGGGCAGGCCGACCGGCCGATGCTGCTGCGACTCGTCGCGAGCGCACCGGTGCCGGCGGCGGGCCTGCCACCGATGGTCGCGGGCCTCGGGCTCTCGCTGGCGACGGCCCCGGCGCTGGGCGTCGCGATCGGCCGTGCGGACACACTGTACGAAACCTGGTCGGCGACAGTGCGGACCATCGCCGAAGGTGCCCTCGGCGTCCCCGCCGACGACATCGACGACCTTGTCCTGGACAACCCCGACCCGGCCAAGCAGCTACACGCGCTACTCGACATGTGCGAACAGCTGGGCAAGGGGCCCTACCCGCAGGACCCGGCCGAGCAGGTCGCCCTCGCCGCCACCGCGCAACTGGCTCGGTGGAACTCCCCGCGTGGACGACGTGCCCGCACGGCGCAGTCACTGCCGGCCGACACCCCGATCGCCTTCCATCTGCAGGCGCTGCTCATCGGGCCGTGGGCACGCTCGGGCCACGGCAGTGCGGCCAGTCGCGACCCCGACACCGGCGCGTTCGCACCGAGCGGGGTGTTCCACCGCGGCGTACGCCGCAGCGAACCGCCGAGTGGACCGGGCGAGCCGCTGGCACAGATGCCCGGTGGCGCCGATCTCCTGCGCGAAGCGCTGGCCACCCTCGAACACCACTTCCGCACCGTCGCACAGGTTGGGTTCGAGCTGAAAGACGGCGAGCTCGCGCTGCTCAGTGCCGCGCCGCTGAGCCATCCCAGCCCCCAGGCGACGGTGCGGCTCGCGGTGGACCTGGCCCAGGCGGGCACCCTGGACAAGGCCACCGCGGTGCGCTCGGTGCGGCCCGAACAGGTACAGGCACTGCTGCACCCCCAGTTGCGGCTGCGCGGCGGCGAGCCGCTGCTGGTACGCGGGCTCGCCGCCTCCCCCGGCGCGGCCAGCGGCCGGATCTCGCTGTCCAGCCTCGACGCCCTCGACCGGGCCGCGGACGGTGTACCCACCATCCTGGTGATGACCGAAACGACACCCGCGGACGTGCCAGGTCTGCTGGCCGCCGCCGCCGTCGTCACGACGGGCGGGGGACTCGCCTCACACGCGGCCGTGGTCGCCCGCGGCGCCGGTCGGCCCGCGGTGTGTGGCGCGTCGAGCCTGCGGGTCGATCCCGCCACGGGCCGGATCAGTGTGGACGGGCGGGAACTACACGAAGGCGACGTCATCTCCGTCGACGGACGCACCGGCGACGTCTACGTCGGCGCGGTCGAGATTCGCCCGGCAGCCCCCTCCGCCGAGCTCGACGTCCTGCTCGGCTGGGCCGACGACCACCGCCGGATCGGGGTGCGGGCCAACGCCGACACCGCGGCCGACGCGGCGAGCGCCGTGCGGCT
>NZ_CAUVXG010000018.1:0-20270 GCF_963555885.1 Protofrankia sp. Cr2 | reverse complement strand
GACTGCCGCTGGTCCGCCGGGTGATCCTCGCCGAGGATGCCGAGGACGAACGCAAGGCGCTCGCGGCCCTGGCCGACGCTCAGCGCGAGGACTTCCGCGACCTGCTGCGCGCGGTGGGGGATCGTCCGGTGACGGTGCGTCTCCTGGACGCGCCGATGCACGAGTTCCTTCCCCACGACGGTGACTATGACGACGACCGGCAGGCCGCCCGCGCCGGGCAACTGCGCGAGGCCAATCCCATGCTCGGCGTGCGCGGTGTACGGCTCGCCCTCCTGCACCCCGGGCTCTACCCGGCTCAGGTCGACGCCCTGTTCTCCGCCTGGATCGACGTCGCCGCCGAAGGCGTCCACCCGATCCTTGAGGTGATGATCCCGCTCGTCTCGATACCGCGGGAACTGGCCCTGGCCGCCGCCGCGGTCTCTGACGTCGCCAATGAGGTCGCTCGGCGCACCGGTGTCACCGTCGCGTACCGCATCGGCACGATGGTGGAGACGCCGCGGGCCGCGCTGCTGGCCGGCCAGCTGGCGGTGCACGCGGAGTTCCTGTCCTTCGGTACCAACGACCTCACCCAGCTCACCTACGGCTTCTCCCGGGACGACGTCGAGAGCCGGTTGCTGTCCGGCTATGTGGAACGCGGCCTGCTACCGGCAAGCCCGTTCGCCGAGCTCGACGCGGACGGCGTAGGCGAACTGCTCGCGCTCGCCACCCGGCGGGCCCGGGCGGTCCGCCCCGACATCAAGATCGGAATATGCGGGGAGCACGGTGGCGACCCGGCGTCAATCGCCACCCTTGAGCCCCTGGGACTCGACTACGTCTCGTGCTCGCCACAACGGGTGCCCGTCGCCCGGCTCGCGGCAGCCCAGGCAGCCCAGGCAGCCCAGGCAGCCCAGGCCACTATGATCAGTCCGGAGCGCACGCCATGACCGTCGACACCCGCGCAACCACCGCAACGGCCACCGGTTCCGACGACCGGCGTGAGGAGCTCGCAAGCCTGCGGGACACCGTCGCGCAGGCATGCCTCGAACTCGGGGGTCCGGCCCTGGCCCGCGGCCTAGGGGAGGACGGGCCAGGCTTCGACGAACACGCCTGGGAAATCCTGGGCCGCGAGATCGGCCTGGCATGTCTGGGCCTGCCGGTGGAGGCGGGCGGCGCAGGCGACCTCGCCGAGCTCGTCACCGTCGCCGAGGTGCTAGGCGCTCACCTGATGTGCGTCCCCTTCCTGTCCTCAACGGTGCTGGCCGGCCAGGTGCTGGCCGGCACCCTCGCGGCCGGCACTACCCCGGCCGGGCCGGGCGGATCCGCCGCGGCCACCGCACTCGCGCGGGTCGCGGCCGGGGATGTGGCCGCGCTCGCCGTCACCGACACCGACGGGCGCTGGCGTCCCGACCGCCTCCAGGTGACGTTTCAGAACGGGAGCGGGGCCGACACGTCCGCGCGGGTGACCCTCGACGGGGTCGCGCCCTTCGTCCTGGACGGCCCCGGCGCTCGCAGCCTCGTCGTCGCGGCCGTGCCGCAGCCAGGCGGCGGGCCCGATCTCTTCCTCGTCGACACCGACGAGCCCGGGGTGGACGTCACCCGCCTGGACACCCTCGACCTCACCCGGGCGCAGGCCCGGATCACCTTCACCGAGGCGGTCGCGACCCGGCTCACCCACGGCGCAACCGCGGCCGCAACAGTCGGCCCCGCGCTCGACACCGCGGGTGTGGTGCTCGCCGCCGAGCAACTCGGTGGCGCGCAGGCATGCCTGGACATGACCGTCGCCTATGTGAAGGAACGCCGGCAGTTCGGCCGTCCCATCGGCGGGTTCCAGGCCGTCAAACATCTGTGCGCGGACCTGCTCGTCCTCGTGGAGATGTCACGATCCGCCGTGGACCGTGCGCTCATCGCCGCGGACACGCCCGCGTTCACCGAAGCCGCGGCGGTGGCCCAGGCATGGTGCTCGGACGCCTTCCGCAGGGTCAGCGCGGAAACCGTCCAGCTGCACGGCGGAATCGGCTTCACCTGGGAACACGACGCCCACCTGTACTTCCGCCGCGCCCGCGCCGACGCCGTGCTACTCGGCGGCGCCGCCCACCACCGTGAACAGATCGCCGCCGTCCTGGGCTGGTAGCCGCCCGTCACCGCCGCGGACCGGGCAGCGCAGGACAGGGAACCGGCCCATGCCTCGCAACGCTCGGACCCCCTCTTCTAGTGACGCTCCGGCGCACACCACCTGTGGTGCGCCGGGGTCGGGACAGATCAGTTGTGGCATCCTGCCACCGGAGGAGCGCTTGGAGTGCAGTTGGTCGGGCGGTTGTCCCTGACGTCACTGCCGCGGGCGAGCGTCACCGTGCCGACGCTGTTGAAGATTCCCCCCGGGGCGACGGTGGCAGCGTTGTCCTCCACGTCGCTGCCGAAGAGCTGTACCGTGCTTCCGGCACCGATGTTGGCGATACCGCCACCCTGAGCGCCCGTACCGGTGGCGGTGTTATCCTCCACGTCGCTGTACCGCAGCGTGAGGGTGCTGGCGTTCTCGTTGGAGATGCCGCCACCACGACGGGCTGAGGTATTGCCGGTCACTTCACTGTCCCGCAGTGTCACCGACGCCCCGAAAAAGTTCCCGATACCGCCGCCCGCGAAAACGGACCCAGCACCGGCCGCATTACGAACCACAATGCTGTCGCGCAGTGTGGTGGTAGTCGAAGAGAAGAAGTTTGCGATGCCGCCGCCGCCATCGCCGGCGCTGTTTCCTCTGATGACGCTTGATTCAACCTTCAGATCCGCAGCACCCACATTACCCGCGTTGTCGATACCGCCGCCGGAAAACGTCGCGGTGTTTTTGGTGACCTTACTCGACCGAAGCGTCACGGTGCCACGGAAATTGTCGATGCCACCGCCGAATGTCGCATCGTTGTCGGTGACGGCACTGTACAGGAGCGCCACGGTGCCACCGGTGTTGAAAATGCCACCACCGCGGTTGATGAACGCGTTGACTCCCGTGCGGTCTCCCCCGCTGATCGTCAGATGGTCGAGCACGAGGGCACCCCCCGCGTCGACCTCAAGGATGCGGAACCGAGGCGCTGTCGACACACGGGCGATACGGGTGTCATTGCCTGTGATGGTGATGGGGCTCGTGACGGGCGGCAGCCCGTTCGGGCCACCGAAACCGCTGAAAACATCAGTTGTCAGAGCATAGGTGCAACGCTTGGCCAAGATCAGCGTGTCGTGCGTCGCGGGGGTGGAGTTCGCCGTGTTGATCGCATCGATCAGATCCTGGGTGTCGCACCGGACCCGGATCGGCGTCGATGCCGCCTGTGCGGTCGCCGCTGCGGCCTGGACCGGCGGCAGGCTGACGGTGGCCCCCGGCGGTGTCATGACCGCCGCCGGGGCCGCCTGGGCGGGCAGGGCCGTCGCACCGAGAGCGAACAGAAGCCCGCCGGAACCGGCCGCGAGCATCCCCATTCTGAAGATGGGTCCTGTACGTCGCATGAGAATCTCCTGAATTCTTCCGGGTGGGACCACCGTCGGATCCCACGCTCCATCGGGGACGAAAGCAGGTCGCGCCGGATCCGGGCACGGCGGAGAAAAATGACGCATCGAGGGAAATCCCGACGGCAACCCGGCAGGTTTCAACTCCGGCCTCAAATGAATGAATGACCGTGCGCCACTCCAACCATATTCCGATCGGCAACGATGCCAGGAGACTTCTACCGGAAAACCCGGGGGTTGAACAGCACCGACCGTGACACGCCCATTCCTAGCGGGTTATGCAAAGCCGGACGCAACTCACCCGATTCACAGGTTGATAAATGATGATCTCATATATTTTTCGGGTTCCGCACGAACATGAGGTTGACATATGTTTTCGCCCGGGGTAAGTATTCGGTGATGCCGTGGGAGGGCATGCCAAGCGCCCGACCGGTGGTGACGGCCGGGTAACGGGATCGGTGGGGGGATCGGGGTTATGACGGTGACGGACCGGACTGGATGATCGCTGGAGAATCATGGCCGTGGCTACCGGTGGTGTCCCCGGGGTCGATGACCCAGGGTAGGAACCGTTGCAGCGCCTCACCCTCGGGGGCCTTCCCGCCCGCGGTGGCGCACGCCTGGAGATACCCGGTCAGGTAGGCCAGGGGCTCGCGGCCGTTGCGTTCGGCGGTGGCGGTGGCGGCCACGGCCTGGTCGAACGCCTGGCAGGCCTGGGTGTGCCCGGTGCCGCCGACCGTGGCGGCGGTGAGCCCTCGGTGGGCGACGTACAGGTCCGCGATCCGCGCCACCCACTGGTCCCGCCAGATGCGTAGCTGGGGATGGGCGTCCCCGGCCCGGATGACATACCGGCAGCCCTAAAGCATTCCGGGTTCGCGGGTTTACCGGGCCGCGCCCCATCGTCGGGCCAAGGGGGGATCATGGCCCGAACCACGCAGTTGACCATGTGGGCGGACGGCGGGCAGCCGTCGCGGACGGTGACGTTTCCGGCCGATGACGACACCATGCGCCGTGTCGATGACCAAGCAAGCCACCACCAGCACGCGCCACGCGGCCCGAAGCAGGTCCAGGCGGGGCTGGTGCAACTTGTCTGTACTTGTCTCGAGGAGCCGATCTTGCATGCCCGCAATTCGCGGCAGTGCCTCCCTTGACCCGCCGTGGCCTCCTGGTCAAGATTGTGTCGGAACCTTTCGCGCATCTTCTCGGAGGATGATTTTATGCGCCTAACGCTTCTTGGTACCGACTCCCAAGAGGGTCACTGCCCCACGCTCTACGCTACGGATCGTGATACCTATGTCATCCAGGGGTGGACGGTGGCGGACCCGGAGGCGCTGGCCGACCTCAAAGACGTGTTGGACGGGGAGACCTTCGTGGAGATCCCCAAGGCCCTGCTGCGCTTCGCGGCGAACGAGCGCCCGGAGGTGGACCACTGAGCCTGATTCCCGGTGCGGAACTGGCCCAGCTGTTCCGCAGTTTCGAGCACACCGCCTTCCGCCTGGAGACGATGGACTACTACTACTCCCCGAACGAGACCAGGGCGTTGCAGCAGTTCGTGGCCGGGGAGGAGGTTGACCTCGGCTGGTTCCAGAACTGGCTGGGCCTGATCCGCGGGGCCGCCGCCGAGGGGCGACGGTTCGCCCGTGTGCGGGTCGTTAGCCTTCCGCTGACCGATTACAGCATGTTTGGGGTATTTTGTTCCCAACATACCAACGCCGCCGGCGAGGACATCCGTTACCTCGCCCGCGACCAGGCAGCGGATCTGCCTGACTACGACTACTGGCTGTTCGACTCCCGCACCCTCGTGCGGATGCACTTCGAGGACGACACGACGTTCCGCTGCGGCGAGATCATCGAGGACCCGGCCAGCGTGGTTCGTCATAGCTACTGGCGCGATGCCGCCTGGCACCGCGCCGTCCGACGGGATGACTTTGCCACCGACTAGTAGGACCGGCACCACCAGCGTGCAGGAGGCGCGCCGTTCCTTGGGGATGCGGCTCCGCGAGCTGCGCACGTCAGCCGGCTTGACCGGCCGGCAGCTCGCGGACGCCGCATCTTGGCCGGCGTCGAAGATCTCCAAACTCGAAAACGGTCGCCAGACCCCTACCGACGAGGACGTCTACACCTGGACGAGGGTTACGGATGCCGGGGGCGAGGCAGAAGGACTGCTTGCCTCCCTCCACACCCTGGAGCTGCAACATGCTGAGTGGCGGCGCCAGCTCGCCCCGGGCCTGCGTCCGCACCAGGATGAGCTGACCCAACTTGACGAGAAGACCCGGCTGTTCCGGGTGTTTGAGCCCACCTTCGTCCCCGGCCTGCTGCAAACCGCCGAGTACGCACGCGCCCGGTTTGCCCAGAGCATCACGGTCTTCAAGGTGCCCAACGACATCGACGACGCGGTGCGTGCCCGCGTCCAGCGCCAGGAGATGTTGTACCGTTCGGACAAACGGTTCCATTTCGTGCTGACCGAGGCCACCCTGCGCTACCGCCTGTGTGCCACGGACGTGATGATGGCCCAGCTAGATCGTCTGGTGTCGCTCTCGGCGCTGCGCAATGTCCGGCTGGGGGTCATCGGCTTCGACACCCGGTACGTCGTCGCTCCCACCCACGGCTTCTGGCTGCTGGATCACGAGCGGGTCATGGTCGAGACCTTCTCCGCCGAACTCAACCTGGCTCAGCCCCAGGAGATCGAGTTTTACGGCGGCATCTTCGACCAGTTGGCCGCCGTCGCCAGCTACGGCGGCGTCGCGCGGGCCATCATCACCCGCGTCCTAGATGACCTTGCGGCAGAGACCAGCGAACCCGCCGAGGATGGCTTGTAGTTTCGCGGCTCATACGCCGGCCAGAAATGTGCGAGAAATTCGGAGAATCATTCTGGTCATGCCCGTTCCAAGCCTTTACGCTCCGACCCAGGCCAGTTACCGCCATACCCAACCGGGGTCCTGGAGGACACAGGGTGAGCACCCTCGTCCCGCTGCTATCGCGCGGGCAGATCAGGCAACTTCCCCCACAGGCGCGCGAGGTTGTGGAGTACCGCAAGAGCGGCCTGAGCCTCAACCACATCCAGGGCTGCCCGCTGGACTGCGCCTACTGCATCCGCCACACCTACGGGCTGTGGGACCAACGCCAGCCCCTCGCCGTGATGACCGATGCCGAAGCCGTGGCCACGCTCGTCGGCCACCCCTACTTCCGGCCCGGCGTCACGCCGTTGCAGCTGCTGAACCGGGCCACCGAGCCGTTCCTCCCAGCGGTGAAGCCACACACCTTCGCCGTGTTGGAGGACCTGGACGTCCGCGGCCTGACCAACCACGTGCTTGTCATCACCCGGCACCAGATGCAGGCCGGGGACTGCGAACGGCTGGACCGGCTCCGGCACCTCAAGGTGACGTTGCTGTTCACCTACTCCGGCATCACCGACCGGCGCATCGAGCCCTACCCGTCCGAGGTGGCCGCCGCGTCGCTCAAGCTGGCCACGGCCCGGCATCCCCGTCCCTACCGCACCGTCTTCTATTGGCGTCCGCTGGTTCCCGGCATCAACGACTCGGATGAGCACCTGCGCCAGGCCGCCGCGCTCAGCGCCCACGCCGACGCCACCGTTTTCACCGGGTTGTTCTACCGCGACCAGATCGCCGCCTACTACCGCGACCACCAGTTGCCCGAGCCCTACGACGCCACCGCCCGGCGCAAGGTTGTCCCCGAAACGTTGGAACGCCGGGTGCTGGCCGCCATCGCCGGACGCGGGCCGCTGTTTCGCAAGACGAGTTGCGCCGTGTCCTACGCCCACGGCTTGGCCGACTACAACGGCCACTACGGCGTCCGCGAGCTGTGCGACATCTGCCCGCTGGGGCAGATCGACCGCTGCCGCCGGGGCCACCGCGTGCCCTCGACCGAGGAAATTCACACCCTCGCCGGCGGCGTCCCGGATACCGAGAGCATGGAGGTCATTGAGATCACCGAACGGGCTGCCGTCGTCGCCAGCCTGCCGCATGAGCAACCGCGCTACTTCCTGCAACACCAGCTGGGCTTCCAGATCCACGATGTGCGCCATCCCCACCACGCCGGGCGACATGGTCGGGCTGACATCGGCTGGCAGGAAGCAGGGGCATCGTGACCGACTGGACCAGTACTCGTTACGCAGTGGTTGACCTGGAAGGCAACGGCCAGCGGCCGCCCGACATCATCGAGCTGGCCGTCGTCCCCATCACCGACGGCGTCATCGGGGAGCCGGTCACGTGGCTGGTCCGGCCGGGCAGTCCCATCACCGGCTTCGCCCGGCGCATCCACGGCATCTCGGACGCGATGGTGGCCGAAGTGCCAACCTTCACCGACGTCGAAAAGGAGGTGCGCAGCGCCCTCGAAGGCCGCGTGTTTGTCGCCCACCACGCCTCCGTCGACCTCGGTGTGCTCCGGCGCAAGCTCACGAACTGGGAGCCGGGCGAAGTCTTCGACACCTTGAAGCTGGCCCGCCGGCTGCGGCCCGACCAGACCAGCTACCGCATGGGCGCGCTCGTCGCCGCCTTTGACCTGGCCAAGGGTCTGCCGCCTGAGCTGCGGCCCCACCGCGCCACCTACGACGCCCTGGTTACGGCCCGGCTGTTCGTCGTACTGGCCTCGCACCCGGACGGCGGCCCCCGCAACCTCGACGAACTTCGCACCACGAAACCAGGAGGCGGCGATGACCAAGCTGCGGCCCTTTTCTGACCACGAGCGGGGGCTGTTCATCAGCGTCGATGGACCCAGCGGTGCCGGAAAATCGACCCTGGTGCGCCACCTGGCTCAGCTGCTCGTGGCCGAAGGCCAGGACATCCACCTCACCGCGGAACCCTCGGCTGGACCCATCGGGGCGCTGGCCCGCGAGCTGACCGAGACCGTCACCGGCCACGCGCTGGCCTGCCTTTATGCCGCCGACCGCTACCACCACATGGAAACCGAAATCCGGCCGCACCTGGGAGCCGGGAAAACCGTTATCTCCGACCGTTACCTCCCCTCCGGCCTCGTCATGCAGCGCTTCGACGGCATCGACCCGGCTTTCCTCTGGTCGCTGAACGCCGAAGCCGACCGCCCCGATCTGTGCGTCATCTTGGAAGCCGACCCCGAGGTTATCGGCCGCCGCCTGATTGAGCGGGGCGCTCACAACCGCTTCCAACTCACACCGGGCTCCAGCCACGCCGAAACCTATTTTTACCGGCAAGCTACCGACCGCCTGATCCAAGCCGGCTTCGATGTTTTGCGCGTCGACTGTAGCCAGCGTCCACCCGAACGGGTCGCCGCCGGTATCCGGGACCGACTGATGAGCTTCTTCGCCACACCCGCCACGGAAACCCCGGCCTAGCGTGCCGTCAATATATCAACGAAGGATCAACCTCGGCCCCCAACGCAGGACCGGCGGCGCTGGATGGCGATCCCTTTCACGGAGGCGACCGGGATACCCGCCGCCGGTCCTGTAACCACCCCACCACCCATAGGGAGGGAGCACCATGCCCCAAACCGCCTACGGCTACATCAGCCTGGAGGACGACGACGAAACCGAGGTCGAACGGCTGCATGACCTCATCACCGCCTTCGCCCGCGCCGAGGGCATGGCCATCGGGGAAATTTACGTCGACCGCAACATGCCTTCCGGTCGCATCGTGCGGTCCGCCCTGACGATGTTGCTCGACGCCGTTTTGCGCGTCGAACACAGCCTCATCGTAGTCCCCACCCCGGAGCACCTGTCCAACCTCCAACCCATACGCCGCGCCATTGAGGTGGAGATCGAGGGCCTCGGGGCGCGGGTGGTGACCATCACCGGCGGCGGTACGCCGCAGCTGCCACACCAGCGTCAGCCGGCTATTCCTCTGCCGAGGTCGGCATGAGCTTGCCGGTATCGCCGGACATCCACGCGCCGGCTTTCGCCCGGCAACCTCCGGCCAATCTGCGGGTCAGCGTTCACCAGTTCGCCGCCGTCACGACGGCCCCGGGCCTCGCGCGTCGCCACGTGGCCGAAACCCTGCGGACCTGGGACCTGGACCCGCTCACCGGCACCGCCGAGCTGTTGGTATCCGAACTTATGACCAATGCCGTCCGGGCCTCCGCCCGGCTGGATCACCACCCCTCGCGGGTGGCGCTGCGCGTGAGCTGGGCCGTCACCAGCTTGATAATCGAAGTCTGGGACCGTGACGATCAGCCGCCCGTTCTCCAGGAACAAAACGTAGACGCCGAGGGTGGGCGGGGGCTGTATATCGTCGAAGCCCTCAGTAAAAGCACCGCCTACTACCCGTCGCCCACCGGCCAGGGCAAGGTTACCTGGTGCCTCATGGAAGCACCCTTGCCGAGGCGGATGACGCTCGCCAAATCCCAGGCATCGTTTCCGCCGCTCCCACGTCGCCATGCTCAGGCCGGACCCGCCGCTCCCCTTGATGTCTTCGACGACATGGCGGTTTTGCGGCGAGTCCTGGACGGCCTGCGCACCCTGGACAGCCGTCTGCCCCGAGGTGACGCTATGAGACACTAGGCCGACCGATTAGTGCCCATTCCCGCCCCGTTTCGGAGTCTTTCGTTATGCAGCCGCACGCAGATTGCTGGATGACCGAGTATCCCGCCTGGCTCCCTACAGAAAATGGGGCACGCCGCGTTTTTGCACTACCGGACGGGAGTCGGGTGTTGGCGGACGTCGAAGGTGACGACCTCACCCTTACCTCACTCAGCGGGAATACCCCGCAACCACTGGTGGATTACTTCGTTCTGCCAGATGGCGCGGCTAAGGCTCTCCCAGAGCTGGCGACGGCGCTCGCGGATCTGGGCCAGGTCGGACGCTTCCGCAATCCCTCCCTGTGGGAGGCGCTCGCCACCGGCATTTTGCGTCAGGTCATCCGGGCCGGGCAGTCGAAGAAGCTCTACCGGGAGTTGTGCGCGGCCCACGGGCAAAGCGTGCCCCTGCCGGACGGCGACACCTACGCTCTGTTTCCGGCGCCGGAAACCGTCCTGGATATTACCGACGCTCAATTTGACGAACTCGGCTTGGCCTTTAAGCGAATGCCGCTGCGGGCCGCCGCCACCGCCTATCTCAGCAACGGAATGCAGTGGACCAGCCTCCCACGGCCCGCGCTCATCGACGAACTCCAAAGCGTCCGTCGCATCGGTCCGTGGACGGCCGGGGCCGCCGTTGCGGACTTCACCAATGATTGGGGCCTCTACCCCTACGCGGATCTGGCCGTTCGTACCTGGGCACACCGGGCCGCCCCGTCGCACCTTTGGTATCACAACGAACGAGTGTTCGGCACCCAGTGGCGGCATCTAGCCGGCGAGCACCTTTCCACCCTGACGCTTCTCACCCTCGCTTGGGGATCACGCCATGGAGACATCGGATGAAGGGCTGGTTGCTGGCGCCGACTTAAACCGGCCCCTCGACGCCCTGTTTATCAACGCCCCGCTGCGCGATTACAGCCTGCGGCCCCGCGTCAACGACTTCACGTTGCCGGTGCTCGGCATGGCCTACATCGCCACCTATGCCGCCGCGCAAGGCTTCAACGTCGGGGTGCTCGACGCCGAAGCTCTGGGGCTTGGGGTGAAGGAGACGTACCAGCTCGTCAACCGTCGGGGTCCGCGCTGGGCCGGCTTCAACCTCCTGGCCCCCACCTACGAGATGAGCGCCCAGATTGCAGACGGCCTGGACCCGGGCATCATGGTGATGGTCGGCGGCCACCAGGCGAAGGCCATGCCGGAGGCCGTCATTACTGACCCGCGCTTTGACCAGCTCGAAGCCCTGGTGCTCGGCGAGGGCGAAACGCGGGTGGTGGAGCTGCTACGGGACAAGCGCTCGCGGGCTGAGCTGCCCGGCGTCATGTGGCTTGATCCCATCCTCCACCGGCCTGCTACGGGGGGCCGTCCTGGCACCAGCCACCACCTCGCCCCGGATATCGACGAGCTGCCGTTTGTGGACCGGCGGTTTCTGGCGGATGACCCCTACCGCGCCCCGGACGGCCGCCTGGAGGCCAACCTCGTCGGTGCCCGCGGCTGCCCCTACGACTGCTCTTTCTGCGGAGCCGCCGTCAGCGCCAACCCGGACGTAACCATCCGCACCCGCACCCCTGGCAACATCATCTCCGAGATGGACGCGCTGCACGCCGGCTACGGTGTGACCGCCTTCCGCTTCGTGGATGATCTGTTCCTCGGCTACGAGCAGTTCATCCGCCGCTGCATGGCCGCCTTCACCGAGCACCAGATCGGCGGCCGGTACGTCTGGGACGCCACCGGGCGCATCAACATCCTGTACCGGGCCGACGACGCCTTGCTTGATCGGCTTGCCGCCAACGGCTTGCGCGAGGTCGCCCTCGGGGTCGAGTCCGGCAGCGAGCGGCTGCTCGGGTACATGGGTAAGCGCATCACCCCGGACATGACCCGGGCCGTTGTCCGCCGTCTGACCGAGCGCGGCATCTCGGTCAAGGGCTACTTCATCCTGGGCTTCCCCACCGAAACCCGGGAGGAACTGGCCGCCACCATGGGGCACGTCCGGGAGCTGTGGGAGGTGGCGGACGCTCACCCTGGCAACTTCCGGGCCAGCGTCTTCGAGTTTCGGCCGTACCCAGGTACCCCGGAGTGGGACCGGCTGCTGTCGACCGGCCAGTACGAGCCGAAGCAGCTGCTCGACTACACCGCCGTTGACCTCACCGAGGATGGGGTGGATGAGGCCATGCGGGGCCGCGACGAGTTCAACTTCTCCGTCAACCTCCAGTTCGGGGAGGCCAGCGTGGACGAGGTGCGGACTGCCCTGGTGGAGCTGTCCCGCGAGCAACACGCGCGTTTGAGCGGCCGACGATGAGTAGCGGCTTCTTCGTGGCCATCGACGGACCCAGCGGCGTCGGCAAGACCACCGTTACGCACATCCTGGCCCGGCAGCTCATCGGCCGGGGCTTGTCAGTGCTCACCACCAAGGAGCCCACCGCCACACCGCTCGGCAACCTGACCCGCTTCGGCACCGACGATTACCGGGGCCTGGCCCTGGCCTGCCTGGTGGCGGCCGACCGCTACCAGCACCTCGAAACCGAAATTCGGCCTGCCCTGGCCGCCGGCACCGTCGTGGTGTGCGACCGCTACGTGGCATCGTCCCTCGTGCTGCAACGTCTCGACGGCGTACCGGCTGAGTTCCTGGAGGTACTGGCTGCCCAAGCCGACCGGCCCGATCTGACCGTCATCCTCGCCGGCGACCCCACCCGCTCGCGGGAACGAGCTAAGCAACGCGGCCTCTACAGCCGTTTCCACCGCGGCGGGGCGGAAGCCGGCGTAGCCGAAGCCGGGGGCTACCGGGCCGTCGCGGCCAAGCTGGAGGCCGGCGGCTACGCCGTCCTGGTCCACGACATCGGGGATCAGACGGGCGAAGAGGTCGCCGCCGTCCTGGCATCGTCGGTGCTTACCCGGCTGACAGGCACACCGGCCGCTCCTTCTTGAGCCGCCCGTACCAGCGAGTCATACGTCAGTGCTGTACGCCGGGCCTCGGTCCCGAGGGTCGAGACGAAGGCGGCCAGCTCGTCTTGAACGCCGGCGGTTGACTGGTCGGCTGCCACCATCCGCTCCAGCTCCAAGAAGGTGCCGACGTTTTCAACTTCGTCCAGGCACAGCGACACTTCGCCATGCCGGCCGGTACGGCGGGACTTTGCGATGCGCACCGTGGCCCAGTAGCCCATGCGCAAAATCGCCTGATGCATCTGCTCCCGGTCCACCACCTCGGTTTCGTATTCCAAACAGTCTTGAGCGTTCGCGCCCGGCTGCTTGAAGGTAAACCAGTGGCGGCCGTTCACGGTACGCAGGCGCAGGAATGGCAGGCCAAGCCGGCTGTCCCCGAAGGACCAGCCGACCGGGGCGAAAGCCTGGTCGTCTTGAAAGACCGGCTCTCCCAGCTTGACGCCACGCGCTCCCAGGGCCGCAAGCAGCGTCGCAGGGTCGGCCACCTCATATTTAACCTCAACCTCGCGCACCAGCAACCTTCCGTCGATGAACCAGTAGGCTCAATTTTAGCTGACTCTCCGGGACTCTGGAACGTTATTCAAAACCTGATTGAGAGCTTCTCCGGGCAGTCGATCTCACCAACGTTCGATCAAGATCTGCGTGTCGCGCAGACAACGGTCCTTCCCGTTAGTATTGGTTCAGTCGTCGAACATCGCCAATACCAATCGAGGGAAAGACCGTTGCGATACCAGCGCACCACCGGCTTGATGCTGACGCAGATGCAGGAACTTGTCGCGCGCGTTAGGAGCTCCTTGAAAGAGCCGTGGAACAAGAAAACCGGCCGACCGAAGGCGTCCGGGCTGTACAGGGCGGTCGAGACCGCATGCATGTACCTACGGCAGAATGCCACCGAGGAATTTTTGGGCGATCTACGAGGCATCTCCCAAGCCACGGTCTCGTGAATTATCACTACGCTGGTGCCCATCGTGAAGGCCGTCCTCGAGGAGTTCGTGCCAGACGTCGAGGAGGCCATCGAGATGGTCAACAGGCGGGTGTGCCTGGTCGACGGCACCATCACTCCCTGCTGGTCCTACGACGACCAGCCCGACTTGTGGAGCCGCAAATAGGGCACCACGGGGTTCAACGCACAGCTGGTGAGCGTGCTCGACGGGAATGCGGTCTACGTCTCCGACCCGCTGCCCGGCAAGACTCATGACGCTCAAGCTTTCGCCGATACACCCGTCACGGAGATCGTCAAACATTCTGGCAGTGGAATCGGCGACAAAGGCTACCAAGGATGCAGCGGCATGGCCACGCCACAAAAAACGCCACGCGACGGTGAGCTCAGCAAGAACGACAAAAAATGCAACACCGAGATCTCTGCGCTTCGGGCACCCATCGAGCAGCTCATCGCACACTTCAAGTCGTGGCGCATATTTCACACCGACTACCGACGCCTGTATAACACCTATCATGATGCATATGACGCCGCTTGTGGCTTGTTCTTCTTCTCACTCGAATGGGGTGGTGCAGCGCTGCCGGTACCGCAGCCTGCGGTGCACGATCGCCAATGATCGTCACCTGCCAGTCGATCTGCTCGCTGTCCTCGGTCCCCAGCGGTTCGAACGCCGCCCCGCACCCGGCGCAGGTCCGCTCGGCGGCGGGCACATCGTGGATCTCCTCCCGGGTCTCCAGATGGGAGTAGTCCCGCCGGCCGTGGCCCGGGCTTCCCCGGCGCTGCCCACGCCGGGCCGGGGCGGCGCCCGAGCTGGCACTGTCCCGCTCATCCTGACCGTCAGGGTGCGCCGTCTCCTGCCGGTCCGGGGCCGGGCCGGTCTTCTCCGAAGAGCGACCGAACAGCATCCGGCTCAGGACCGCGACCTGTTCGGCGAGATCCATGGTCCGCTGGCTGGTCTCGGTCAGGCGGGATCGCACGTCCGCCAGCTGCGCTTCGGCCCGCTCGGCACGCTCACGCCAGTACGCCACATCGGCGACGTCATCGAGCACAGGCGTGGGCGGCACCCCATCCAGGACACACCAGCGGGCTCATCCCTGCCACGCGAACCACACCCAGGCTGTTCACGGACCGCCCCACCACCCCGCATCCACCCCTACAGCCCCGTGACAGGGCGGAACCAGCCGCCCCACGGCATCACCGAATACCTACCGCCCGGGAAGCGACATCCTCTGACGTCGACGCTCCGCTCGTCGAAGCCGCGGCGGTGGCCCAGGCCTGGTGCTCGGACGCCTTCCGCAGGGTCAGCTCGGCGGCGCCGCCCACCACCGTGAACAGATCGCCGCTGTCCTGGGCTGGTAGCCGCCCGTCACCGCCGCGGACCGGGCAGCGCAGCGCAGGGAACCGACCCATGACGAGTGGATGGTTGACACACATTTTCCACCCGAAAACCGGCGCCTCCTGGCGTCTTCCTTCCACTCGTCTGTTCCAGGTGATCACCGGCATCCACGCTGGTCGTGGACGCCGGCGACACCGACAAGCCCTGAGGTGGCGCTGCCGTCCCCGACCGGTAGGCGTCCGTCAGCAGTCAGCACTCCGTGCACTACTCCAGCTACTCCAGCTACTCCAGGCAGATGCCACGGTCGATCACGACATACTGTCCGGTCGTCACGCTGTTGACGATCGCACGGTCGGCGATGGTCAGGCGGACGACATACCCGCACGGGGTGAGCCGGGACAGGTCCAGCGTGAACGATGTCCCGACGAACGGCGTCTGGGTGCCGGCCGTGATGCCGACCGTGAGCGGGGTCAGCGGGATCGGCCCACCCGGGCCGCCCAGCACCGAGATCGACCAGGCTTCGAAGTGTCGGTCCCGGGCGACGAACCGGCCGCCCAGCGGTCCGCGCGGCAGCCGGCAGGCGCCCGCGGTGAACAGCTCCAGGTCGCCCGCGTTCACGGTGTCGGTGGCCAGCGCGACGCCCTTGACGGTGTTGTCCAACTGCACCCGAGCGGTGTCGACGACGTTACCGAGGGTGTCGAGTTCCAGGGTGAAGTCCCACCGGTCGTCACCGCCGGGTGCGGACACGCCCAGCACCCCGGTCGTGTTGACCAGCCAGGACGGCCACGGCACCCAACCGTTGACCGGGTCTGGTGTCACAGTCCCATGCGCGCCGTTACCGTCTACCACGGAGAACGGCGTCGTCAGCAGGATGCTGCCGCCGCTGTCCACATTGGTTGCGCGGATGCGGTACTGGTGACCCACCAGCGCCGGGTCCGGCGGCCCGTACAACTCGACCCAGCCGGCGAACGGGCAGTCCGACGGCAGCGGCACGGTCGACGTTCCGAGCACGGCTCCCGGCACGGTCAGGCCACTGACCAGGTCGACATCACTCGCGGCAACCCCACCCACGATCGTGAAGCGCGCCGTGCCGTCGTAGGGCCGGCCGGGCTCGACCTGCACATGCCGGTCGATCCGGTTACCCCATACAGGCACGGCATCGGGATCCGTCGTGGACGGCGCGGTCGCCCACGACAGCACCGCGCGCACCCGTCCAATCATGGGATGGGTGCAGTCGCGCCGCAGCGCTCCCAGGTCCACGGGCAGGATGGCCGCATAGCACAGGCCGTCCCTGACATCGGGATAGTCGTGGACGTTGACCGCGACCGTTCCCAGATAGGTGAAGCCGCAGTCCTTACCCCACTCGGCCCAGAACGCGACGTACTCCTGGCTGCCGGCTCTGCATGGCGGGCCGGAGTAGCCGGCGGACTTGTTGACCCGGAACGAGGCGACCAGGGCCGACAGCCCGCTGTCGAGGCCGAGGCACTCCAGCTGCTCGTAGGTGGTGTTGCCGGAGACGTCATCGACCGTCTTCAGCACGGCGGCGAGGTCGACACCGGCCGCTTTCGCGACGACCGCCGAGCCCGCCAGGGTGCCCGGATCGGCGAACGGTGCGGACGCCGTCGCCGCCAATGCCGGGAAAGCGAAACGGTGTGGCGGCACGTCGTCGGGTTGGTAACTCCGGGCGAGCAGCTCCAGCCCGAGTGGTTGCTGCGGCTCGGGGTCGGGGTCGGGGCCGGGTACCGGGGGTTGCTCGACGACGTGCAGGGGAAGCTGGGTGAGCAGGTCGGGCGGCAGGTGATGGGC
Source organism: Protofrankia sp. Cr2 (assembly GCF_963555885.1). Classification (NCBI taxonomy): domain Bacteria; kingdom Bacillati; phylum Actinomycetota; class Actinomycetes; order Frankiales; family Frankiaceae; genus Protofrankia; species Protofrankia sp. Cr2. The sequence continues at coordinate 3,285 of NZ_CAUVXG010000018.1, read as the reverse complement.
GATGTCGCCGAACACGAACCGGCGTGGCGAGATCTGGACCCGGCACTCGTGGACGTCGCCCCAGATCGGCTGCCAGTCCGGCTGCCCCGGGGGTGGGGGCAGCTCCCACGACAGGATCGCCCGCACCAACGGCAGCACCGGACGTCCGCACCAGTCGCGGGACGGGGTGTGGGCGACGCCGCAGGTATAGCTGAGCGGGTGGGTGGGCTCGCGCTGGCAGTCCCGCCCAACGGGGATGTCGTGGACGTTGACGGCAGCCATCCCCGCGTCCGACCAGCCACTGCCGTAGTCGATGTAGAACCGTACGTACTCGAAGGATCCGGCGGTGCACAGCCCGCCGCGGTAGCCCGATGCCCGTTTGACCAGCAGGGTCGCCTCGATGCGGTCGCGGCGCTGCTGGTAGGCCACGCAGGAAAGCCCCTCGAAGGCCGTGTCGCCCTTCTTCTGCTCGACGGCCTCGAAGCCGAGGTCGGGCGCGGACCCGAAATAGTTCGGGTTCGCTGCGAGCAGCCAGCGGAAATTGTGCCGTTCACGTGGTACCGGTAATGCGACGACGATGGATTCACTCGGTTCGGTCGCTGGCATGTCAGTCCTCCTGCTCGATACGCGGATGACCAGCTGGCGAACCGGTGGCGGTATATCTGGCGGGACTTCTGGCGGGACTTGGGATGTCGTCCCGTCCCGTTCCGTCCCGGCAGGTGTTTCGTGGAACTATTCGAAAGAATGCCAGAAGAATACGATGAAACGGTTCGCGAGACTGGCCAGCCAGGTGACGGACAGCACGCTACAACCTATCGGACAGAATGCACCAGCCCTGGTTTCTGTCGCCTGCCCGACCCGGGGAGAACACCGGGTCACCGTCCCTGGAGAAAACTCCCACCGAGCGAATCCCCGTGAAACCCCGGTGGAATCCCCGGGTCGAGGGAACCGCGACCACGGCTCGCCTGTCGGCGGACCTGAGTAGGTCGCCGGCGGCGTCCCTTCTGCCGCCGTCAACACACCCCGCCGTCAACACGTGCCAGCGGCGCGTACGCGCCATGCCAGCGTCGCCCGGCAGTATCTGGCGTATGACGTTCGCCATCCATGCCGAAAAGATCACTAAGCGCTTCGGTGACACCCACGCGTTAGCCGGCATCGATCTGGCGGCGCGTGAGGGCACCGTGCTCGGCGTGCTGGGGCCCAACGGTGCCGGGAAGACCACCGCCGTGCGCATCCTCGCCACCCTGCTGCGCGCCGACTCCGGGCACGCCACAGTGGCCGGCTTCGACGTCGCGCGCAACCCGCAGCAGGTCCGTATGCACATCGGCCTGACCGGTCAGTACGCCTCCGTCGACGAGGACCTGACCGGCGTCGAGAACCTCGTCATGATCGGCCAGCTGCTCGACCTGCCAGCGGCGGCGGCCCGGCGGCGGGCGGGCGAGCTGCTGGAGTGGTTCGACCTGGTCGAGGCCGGCGGCCGGCTGGCCAAGACCTACTCCGGCGGCATGCGGCGCCGGCTCGACCTCGCCGCGTCGCTCGTCGGCCGACCAACAGTGATCTTCCTGGACGAGCCGACGACCGGCCTGGACCCGGTGAAACGGGAGGAGATGTGGGACGTCGTGCGCAGCCTGGTCAACGACGGCTCGACGGTCCTGCTGACCACCCAGTACCTGCAGGAGGCCGACGCGCTCGCCGATGAGATCACCGTCATCGACCACGGCCGGGTGATCGCCCACGACACCCCGGACGGCCTCAAGCGGGTGCTCGGTGGCCAGCGCCTGAGCGTCCGCCCGGCCGACCCGGCCCAGCGCGACGCGTTGAGCCGGCTGCTCGCCGACATCTCGGGGTCAACGCCGCAGCCCGACGGCCGCGACCGCCTGACCGTCGCCGTCGACAGCGACGAGGTACTGCCGGAGGCGATCGCCCGGCTGCAGCTGGCCGGCATCCGCGTCACCGAACTGTCTCTGCACCTGCCGAGCCTGGACGAAGTGTTCTTCACCCTCACCAACAGCCGCACCAGAACCGAACAGGAGTCGGCCGCATGACGGTCACGACCACCGCAGTGCGGCGGCCACCCGCCGCACTGGTACCCGGACCCCCGGCCGCGGCCGCGCGCCACCGGCAGCGGCAGCGGCAACGTGCGCTGCGCCATGCCCTGGTGCTTGCGCGCCGGAATCTGATCAAGACCATGCGGACACCTGAACAGCTCGTCGACGTGACGCTGCAACCCGTGATCTTTCTGTTGCTGTTCGTCTATCTTTTCGGTGGCGCGATCGGCGGCGGCTCCCAGCACGACTACCTTGAGTTCCTGCTGCCGGGGATGCTCGGCCAGTCCATCGCCATGGGCAGCATCGCGCTGGGGCAGAACCTCAACGCCGACATCGAGAAGGGGGTGTTCGACCGGTTCCGGGCGCTGCCCATCACCCGGTCGGCTCCGCTGGTCGGCGCGGTCCTCGCCGATGTCGTGCGCTATCTGCTGTTGTGTGTCATTCTTCTGGGCTTCGGGTACCTCATCGGCTTCCGTATCGCCACCGACCCGCTGTCACTGATGGCCGCGCTGGGGCTGTCGATCGCGTTCGCCCTGTGCTTCTGCTGGATCTCGGTGTGGGTCGGCATGGTGGCGCGTACCCCCGGTACGGTACAGGGGATCATGTTCATGCTGGTGCTGCCGCTGTCGTTCGGCAGCAACACCTTCGTCCGGGTCTCGACGATGCCCGGCTGGCTGCAGGCGCCGGTCAAGGTGAACCCGATCTCGCACCTGGTCGGTACGGTGCGCGGCCTGATGCTGGGCGGACCGATCGCCTCGGACCTGGTCTGGACGCTGGGCTGGATGGCGGCATTGCTGGCGCTGTTCGTGCCGCTCGCCCTGCGGGCCTACAACCGCCGCGCTTAGTCCCCGGGGAAGCGCGGGCCCGTCAGGTGGTCGGGAGCACGGTCGGGAGCAGGTCCGGGTCGAGCCGGGCGACGGCCGCGGCGCGGTCCATCGCCCGGCCACGGCCGTATGCGCAGGCGAAGTCGGCACCCAGTTCGCCGCGCAGCCGCGCGGACAGGTCGGCGACGTCGAGCGAGGTGGCGTCCGCGCTGCCGCGTAACGTCTCGCACGCGCCGAGGATCTCCGCCGCGGTGGCGGGCTCGCCCGCGCGCGCCGCGACGTCGGCCACCACCACGCCGACGGCGGCCAGGATCGGCAGGTCCTTCGTGCCGACGGCCGACGGGTAGGCGCGGCGCAGCTGGGTGCGGGCCCCGGCGAGGTCGCCGTCGGCGGCGTGCAGCGCAGCCGCGGACGCCAGGACGAACGAGCTGCCG
>NZ_CAUVXG010000017.1:19771-90255 GCF_963555885.1 Protofrankia sp. Cr2 | reverse complement strand
GGTGCGGGGCTGGGTGGTGCGGGGCTGGGCAGCGCGTGGTTGTCCGCCGCGAGATGCCCCGCCACGCTCCCGGCGCCCGGCGTTCGGCGGGCCTGCCTGCTCACCGCGGCGCTCGGCGTCGTCATCCAGGCGCAGGGTGAGGGAGATGCGCTTGCGGGGAATGTCGACGTCGAGGACCTTCACCCGCACGATGTCGCCGGGTTTCACCACGTCCCGAGGGTCGGCCACGAAGGTCTTCGACATCGCCGAGACGTGCACGAGGCCGTCGGAGTGCACGCCCACGTCGACGAAGGCACCGAACGCGGCGACGTTGGTAACCACACCTTCCAGCACCATGTCGGGGGTGAGATCGGCGAGGGTGTTGACACCGTCGGCGAAGGTCGCGGTCCGAAACGCCGGGCGCGGGTCACGGCCCGGCTTCTCCAGTTCCGCCACGATGTCGGTGACCGTCGGCAGGCCGAAGGCGTTATCGACGAAGTCCGTGGGCCGCAGCGCACGCAACAGTGCGGTGTTGCCGATCAGGGCCGTGAGCTCGCTGCCGGTGGACGTCAGGATGCGCCGGACCACTGGATACGCCTCCGGGTGCACGCTGGAGGCGTCGAGCGGGTCGTCCCCGTCCCGGATGCGCAGGAAGCCGGCGCACTGCTCGAACGCTTTCGGGCCGAGCCGTGGGACGTCGGTGAGCGCCCGGCGCGAGCGGAACGGGCCGTTGGCATCACGGTGGCGCACGATGTTCTCCGCGAGCCCGCCGCCGATGCCCGAGACTCGGGTCAGCAGCGGGGCCGATGCGGTGTTGACGTCGACGCCGACGGCGTTCACCGCGTCCTCGACGACCGCGTCGAGCGAGCGCGACAGTTTGATCTCGGCGAGGTCATGCTGGTACTGGCCGACCCCGATTGACTTCGGGTCGATCTTGACGAGTTCGGCCAGCGGGTCCTGCAGACGGCGCGCGATCGACACCGCGCCGCGCAGCGACACATCCAGTTCGGGTAGTTCACGGGAGGCATACGCCGAGGCCGAGTAGACCGAGGCGCCGGCCTCGGAGACGACGACCGAGGTGAGCAACAGGTCGGGATGCAGCCTGGCCAGGTCGCTCGCGAGCTTGTCGGTCTCCCGGGACGCGGTGCCGTTGCCGATCGCGATCAGATCGACGCCGTGCTGGGCTGCGAGGCGGGCCAGTACCGCGATCGACTCGTCCCAGCGCCGCCGCGGTTCGTGCGGATAGATCGTTTCGGTGGCCACGACCTGGCCGGTCGCGTCAACCACCGCGACCTTCACACCCGTGCGCAGGCCCGGATCGAGACCCATGGTCACCCGGGCGCCGGCGGGCGCGGCGAGCAGGATGTCGCGCAGGTTGACGGCGAACACCCCCACCGCGGTGTCCTCGGCCGCCTGCCACAGGCGCATCCGCAGGTCGATGTCGAGATGGACGAGAATGCGTGTGCGCCAAGCCCAGCGCACGGTGTCCACCAGCCAGCGGTCGGCCGGGCGGCCCAGGTCGGCGACGGCGAAGCGTTCGGCGATCGCCACCTCGTAGGCGCTCGGCGCGGGGGTCTCCCGCGGTGCGGCCTCCTCGACGACATCGTCCTCCGGCTCCAGGGTGAGGTCGAGGATCTCCTCCTTCTCGCCACGGAACAGCGCGAGGATCCGGTGCGAGGGCAGCTTGGTGAACGGCTCGGCGAACTCGAAGTAGTCGGCGAACTTGGCGCCGGCATCCTGCTTACCCTCGCGTACCCGGGAGGTGAGCCGGCCCCGCGACCACATCCGCTCGCGCAAGGTCCCGATCAGGTCGGCGTCCTCGGCGAACCGCTCGACCAGGATCGCGCGTGCACCGTCCAGCGCGGCCGCGACGTCGTCGACGCCGCGCTCGGCGTTGACGAACGCTGCCGCGGCCAGCTGCGGGTCGAGGGTCGGATCGCCCAGCAGCGCCTCGGCCAGCGGTTCGAGACCGGCCTCCCGGGCGATCTGCGCCTTGGTACGGCGTTTGGGCTTGTACGGCAGGTAGATGTCCTCGAGGCGCGCCTTCGAGTCGGCTGCCATGATCTGCGCCTCGAGGGCGTCGTCCAGCTTGCCCTGCGAGCGGATCGACTCGAGGATCGCGGTGCGTCGCTCCTCCAGCTCACGCAGGTACCGCAACCGCTCCTCAAGGGTGCGCAGCTGCGCGTCGTCGAGCACGCCGGTCGCTTCCTTGCGGTAGCGGGCGATGAACGGCACGGTGGCCCCGCCGTCGAGCAAGTCCACGGCCGCGGTCACCTGGCCCTCACGCACGCCGAGCTCCTCGGCGATCCTGCGATGAACCGACGTCGTCACAATCCTGATCCGCCTTCGCGCTGGGGTCCGAAGTATTCGTGACCAGCTTGCCTGATCGTCAGGTCCGCGTACGCGGCAGGCCGCGCAACGCGCGCAGTAGCTTCTCGTAACCGCGACCATCGAAAAGATCGACCGGTTGCCAGGGTCGGAGCAGATCGGGGATGTCGCAGACCTCCAACGGCAGATCGCCTGGGCGCTCGACGTGGCCATGGAACAACCGCAAGGGGCCGTTTTCATGATTCCGGCGCGCCTCGAGCCGTGCGACATCCCCGATCGTCTGCGCGCCTGGAACCATGTCGACCTGTTCGCTCCCGACGGCTACGCCCGGTTGGTCGGTGCGCTCCGGAAGGTCGAACGACGAGGATGCGGATGACGCGCCATCCCGCCTACGACCGGGTGTAGTTCTCACGGACCGGTGCAGAACACGGCGGAACTCGCTATGATCCACGCGGACGGAAGGAGACGGATCCGGATGCGGAACAGCATGGCGGGCGGTCCGGGCTACAGCGTCGACGCAAACGTGACAAAGGCGCGCTCGCATACGATCGGTGATTTGTTGCGGCGGACGGCGCTTCGATATCCGGACAAGACCGCCCTCGTCGCCGGCGATTTCCGCGAGACCTATGCGCAGCTGAACGCGACGGTGAACGCGACGGCGCACGCGCTGTCCGACCGTGGGGTGGTCAAGGGTGACCGCATAGCCTTGCTATCGCACAATTGCCGTGAGTTCGTCGTTGTTTATCTGGCGCTGGCCAAGATCGGCGCCATTCTCGTCCCGATCAACTTCATGCTGACCGCCGAGGAGGTCGCGTTCATCCTCGACCACTGCGAGGTGACCGGGCTGGTGACCGAGGATGCACTGGCCCCGATCGCCGAGCGGGCGCTGGGTGTGGCGGGCCGTGGGGTCGACATCGCCGGGTGGATCAGCTCGGGTGCAGCCGAGCAAGGTGTAGCGGAGCGGGGCACGGACAGCCGCTGGGAGGACGTCGCGTCCTGGCTGGCGCATGACGACACATCCGAACCGGAGGTGTCCATCGGTGATGACGACCCGGTGCGCCTGATGTACACCAGCGGTACCGAATCCCGGCCGAAGGGAGTGGTGCTGACCAGCCGTTCGCTGATCACGCAGTATGTCAGCTGCATCATCGAGGGTGAAATGTCCTCGGACGACATCGAGGTACACGCACTTCCCTTCTATCACTGCGCGCAGCTCGACGGCTGTCTCACTCCGGACATCTACCTGGGTGCCACCGGTGTGATCCTGCCCGGTGCGGACCCGGCGGCCATTCTGGCCGCAGTGGAGCGGGAGCGGGCGACGAGGCTGTTCTGCCCGCCGACGGTGTGGATCGGCCTGTTGCGCTGCCCCACCTTCGAGGCGCACGACCTGTCGTCGTTGCGCAAGGGCATCTACGGTGCGGCGCCGATGCCCGTCGAAGTGCTACGGGAGATCCGGCAACGGCTGCCGGAGCTGCGGTTGTGGAATCTCTACGGCCAGACCGAGATGGCGCCGGTGGCCACGGTCCTGCGTCCGGAACTGCAGGTGGCCAAGGCGGGCTCAGCCGGCCGGCCGGCCCTGAACGTCGAGACCATAGTGGTGGACGACGATGACAAGCCGGTCCCGCCTGGAACCGTCGGGGAGATCGTGCACCGCAGCCCGCACGCCATGCTCGGTTACTACAAGGAGCCGGAAAAGACGGCCGAGGCGTTCCGGAACGGCTGGTTCCACTCCGGTGACCTCGGCGTGTTTGATTCCGACGGTTATCTCACGGTCGTGGACCGGAAAAAGGACATGATCAAGACCGGTGGTGAGAACGTCGCCAGCCGGGAGGTCGAGGAGGCGATCTACGGGCATCCGGGAGTGGCCGAGGTCGCTGTGTTCGGCATCGTCCATCCCTACTGGATCGAGGCGGTGACCGCCGTCGTGGTCGCGCGCCCAGGGGCGATGATTTCTCCTGAAGAGATCATCGACTACGCGCGCGGGTGTCTGGCCAGTTACAAGACCCCGAAGTATGTCGTCGTCACCGACCAGCTCCCGAAGAGCCCCAGCGGTAAGATCCTCAAGCGGGAGCTGCGGACGATCCACGCTCATCTCGTCGGCGCCGTTGTACCGTGATCACGTGGGGCTGGTGTACCACTCGGACCCCACGCTGATGAACACCCCGTCCGCCTCGGCGCTGACGCTTTCACCGATCAGTATCCTGGCTGTTGCCCGGACTTTACGACCCTCGACATCGAGAAGCTCGGATTCCGCCCGGAGCGGTGTTGAGATCGTCACCGGTGCCTTGTAGCGGATCGTCATCGTCCCGGTGGCGATGAGTTTCCCGGCGAGGGATGCGGCATGTCCGAGCATGACGTCGAACAGTGCGGCGATGTAGCCGCCGTGGACGTTGTTCCGGCTGCCCTCGTATGCCGGCCCGAGGGTCGCCTCGCCGTGGAACATCTCGCCGCGGCGTTCGACGATCAGCGGCGGGGCGAAGGGGTGGGAGCGGCCGAAGATCGGATGGCGCTCCCAGAGCACGGCATTGTCGGCGCCGCCGATCTGTAGGCCCACCCGGCCGTCGTACCGGCTGGCGCGGGCGTGCGGCCGCGCCAGGCGTTCCATGCGCTCGGCCGCGTCGGCGATCACGCGCAGGTCATCGGTGGGTATGTCGCCGGTGGCCAGGTGGCCGGCGAGGGCGCGCAACGCCGCCGCGGCACGGCGGGCCTCGTTTAACCCGTCGGTCAGCCCATTGGCAGATGCCGCCGCCGGTGAAATAGTCGACGTCGCACCCTGCCCGTCGGGCGGGTCTTGGCCGTCTGTCATCCGGGGACCTCCTCGCCTCGGGTGTCGCGACCATCGCGGCCCGACGTCCCATCTGCATCTACTCTTGCAAATAGTAATATAATTATGCCGGGCTCTCGACTGTGTGTCCGGCTTCCCCCTCGGCCGGGTGGATGTCGGCCCAGGCATGAGAGAGCGCTTCGGTGAAGATCTCCGGGGGTTGCGCGCCCGAGACCCCGTACCGGTTGTCGACGACGAAGAACGGCACACCGGTGGCACCCAGTGCCCGTGCCCGGTGGGCGTCGGCGTCCACCGCGTCGGCGTAGGTGCCCTCGGCGAGTACCCGGCGGGCCTCGCCGGTGTCCAGGCCGGCTTCCCCGGCCAGTGCGACGAGGCATTCGCGGTCGAACAGGGACCGCACCTGGGTGAAGTGGGCCAGGTAGAAGCGCTCGAGGACGGCGTCCTGAATGCCGCGATCCCTGGCCAGATGGACGAGTTGGTGCGCATCGGCGGTATTACTGACGAACCCGTCGACCAGGTGGTATTCCAGGCCGACGGTGGCCGCGGTGCGTTCCACCGCGACCTGGCTCGCCCGTGCCTGTGCCTGTGTCATGCCGTATGTGGCGACCAGCATGTCGGTCTGGCCGACGACGCGGTCGGTGGGCATGGTCGGGTCGAGCTGGAAGGAATAGTGGACGATCTCGATCTGGTCGCGGTGGGGGAAGCCGGCCAGCGCCTGCTCGAAGCGGCGCTTGCCGATCCAGCACCACGGGCAGACGAGGTCGGACCAGATGTCAACCCGCATGGGGTTCTCCTCGGTGCTGGTCGGGATGTGCTGGTCGGGATGTGCTGGTCGCGATGTCCGGCCCGTGTACGCGGCGGCTGCGGTCTGGGGTCTAGTCTGCAGTCTGAGGACTAATTGAAGAGTTTTTCAATTAGCGACATGGTGAATGGCCCGTTGTGCTCGAGCGACGGACGGGCCGTTGAGCAAGGGAAGGGCGGGACCGAGGTCGGATGCCGGGGACGAGGGTGACGCGGGCCGCGCGGACGCAGGTTCCGCTCTATCAGGCGAAGGCGGAGTTCTTCCGGATGCTGGGGCATCCGGTGCGGATCCGGGTGCTCGAGCTGCTCCAGGACGGGCCGATGCCCGTCCGGGACCTGCGATGCGCGGTCGAGGTGGAGCCGTCGAATCTGTCCCAGCAGCTGGCGGTGTTGCGCCGCTCGGGGATCGTGACGGCGACCCGGGACGGCTCGACGGTCGTCTACGCGCTCGCGGGCGGGGACGTGGCCGAGTTGATGCGGGCCGCGCGAAGGATCCTCACCGAGATGCTTGCCGGGCAGGAGGACCTGCTCGCGCAGCTGCGCGAGGCCGACATGAGGTCGATGTGAGCGCGGCGATCGCACCTGGCCGGGTGACCGGGTGGGCGGTGTGGGGCCGGGTGCAAGCGGTGCTGCCCACCCGGGCCTCGTTCATCTCGATGGGCCGCTCGCCACGTAAGGACCTGCTCGCCGGACTCACGGTGGCGGTGGTGGCCCTACCCCTGGCGTTGGGGTTCGGGATCTCCTCCGGGCTCGGTGCCCAGGCGGGGCTTGCCACCGCAGTGGTCGCGGGCGCCCTTGCCGCGATCTTCGGCGGATCCAATCTGCAGGTCTCGGGACCAACCGGCGCTATGACCGTGGTGTTGGTACCGATTGTCCACACCTACGGTCCCAGCGGAGTGCTCACCGTCGGGCTGTTGGCGGGGTTGCTGCTGGTGACCCTCGCATTGGCGAAGGTCGGCGGCTACATGCGCTATGTGCCGGCGCCGGTGGTGGAGGGTTTCACCGTGGGGATCGCCGCCGTCATCGCACTCCAACAGGTACCCGCGGCGTTCGGGGTGACGGCCCCACCCGGGGACAAGGTCGTCGTGGTGGCCGCACGTGCCGTCATCGACTTCGCCGGACATCCGCACTGGGCGGCCGTGGTCCTGGCCGGCACGGTCATCGCGGTCATGCTGGTCGGGGGCCGGTGGCGGCCGACGGTGCCCTTCTCTCTCGTCGCGGTTGTCGCGACAACCGTCGCAGCCGAGGCCGCGCACCTGCCGGTGGCGCGCATCGGCCACCTGCCGGCCGGGCTACCCATCCCCTCGCTGGGCTTCCTGGACCCTTCCGCAGTGCCGGGACTGCTGCCTTCGGTGGTCGCGGTCGCCGCACTCGCCGCGCTGGAGTCACTGCTGTCGGCAACGGTGGCGGACGCGATGAGCGTGTCCGATCGCCATGACCCGGACCGGGAGTTGTTCGGCCAGGGCGTGGCCAACCTGGCCGCGCCGTTGTTCGGCGGGGTTCCCGCCACCGCCGCGATCGCCCGCACCGCGGTCAACGTCCGTTCCGGCGCGGTGTCCCGACTGGCCGCCCTCACCCATGCGGTCGCGCTCGCGGTCATCGTGTTCGCCGCGGCCCCCCTGGTTGGACGCATCCCGCTGGCGGCGCTTGCCGGGGTGCTGCTGGCTACGGCCGTACGCATGGTCGAAGTCGGCTCGGTCCGGGTCCTGGCCCGTGCCGACCGCGGCGACGCCGCGGTACTGGTGCTGACAGCGCTGGCCACCCTGGCGCTGGATCTGGTCGTCGCAGTGATAGCCGGCCTGGTCGTGGCCGGAGCGTTGGCGCTACGCCAGGTTGCCAGGGCCGCGCGGGTCGAACAGGTCGCACTGGACGACGGCCTGTCACCAACCGATCACCACGCAGAAGAACAGGCCCTGCTCGCGCGGCACATCGTGGCATACCGCATCGACGGGCCGGTGTTCTTCGCCGCCGCGCACCGCTTCCTTCTGGAACTCACCGACGTGGCCGATGTCCTGGTCGTCATCCTGCGGATGTCCCGGGTCACTGCGATCGACTCCACCGGAGCCCTGGTCCTCAAGGATGTGATCACCAAACTGGAACGCCGTGGCATCTGCGTCCTGTTGTCCGGTATCAGGCCCGGCCATCAGCAGGTGCTGTCCACCTTCGGCGTCGCCGAGCACCTGCGCCGGGACGGGCTGCTGTTTCCCGACACCCCCGCCGCGATCGCGCACGCCCTGCTCCTGGCGCCGGATGTGCTGTTGAATCCGCGTGCGGCAATCTCCCGGCCGCAGGCGGAGGGGACATGCTGATTCCCAGCCCGACCGGAGTGAATCCCGCGTACAGCATCCAGATCCGTGTCCCGGCCCGGGCGGTGAGCGAGGTCCGGTCGGTCATCGCCGACGCGCCCGGTACCGTCACCGTTCAGGCGGACGAACCCGGCCCCGCCGGCGCGCACCGTATCATTCTGGACGCGGACAGTGCACGCACCCTGACCTGGCTGACCGCCGCGCTGCGCCGCCGCCTGGGTACCGACCTGTTCCACGCCGAAGACCTCGTCTTCGCGACGGCCTCCACGGGCAAGCTCGCCCAGCAGGTGTGTGCGGCCGTCACCACCGGTCATGACGTCGCGCTGCTGGACGCCGACGCCGACCGGCGGGTGATCACCCATCTTGCCGCCCATCCACGCCATACCGACCGCTACACGGGCCGCTCCCGGCGGATTGCGCTGCTCACCGACGCCAGTGCCGTCCTGGACTTCGAGCCGATGCGCGCCGAGACGGCTCTGCCGGCGGTCGAGTCCCAGGCCGTCCACCTGCAGCGGGCAACCGGCCTGGACGTCATTCCGCTGCCGGTCGCCACGCGCGGCGCCGACGAGCTCGCGAACGTCATCCGGATGTTGGCTCCGGGCTTCGCCGCGACCGTCCTCGTCCATACCCACATCCGCCACATCGAGACCGCCCGCGCCGCGGTCGACGCCGCCTCCCAGCTGTTGCTGGACGCGGTCAACGACGGGCTCGCCGTGGCCGCCACCGCCGCGGCCGTCAACGCGCTGCGCGCGCGGGCCGTCGACCCGCGTCGGGCCCGGGTCATCCTCGTCGACCCGGCCCGAGGCGGGGACCTGGCTGGTCTCCTGGTCGCGGCCGGGATCGGTGACATCACCCTCTACGACCCGGTGGAGTACGGCATCCAGGCGCTGCATGCCGTTGCCGACCAGACGGATCTGGTCATCGACCTGATGGGTCTCGCCGCACCACCGCTGGGCGTCCCGGTACTGCGGACCCGGTTGGAAACCCCACCCCCGATGCTGGCCGCCACCACCGGGCCGCGCCCGCTGCACGCGCTGCCGGGCCTGGTCACCGCGGCCGTCACCACCCGGATGCCGATCACTGCGGCGGCGCGTCTGGCCGCCGCGTACGCTCTGGCCGAGCATGCGGAGCCCGGCGCCCTGCTGCCCGCGCTGGATCATCCTGAGCTGACCGCGGCCGTCGCCGCCGCCGCCATCCGGGCGCTTACCGCCTCGGAGTGACCCGCACCGCCACCGCGTCACCCACGACCATCGCCGGACCCGGCGTCCAGACGGTCCACGGGTTGGACGGCAGCACGACCGCCGCTCAGCCTGGAGATGTCATCACGATCAGCGAGGAACCGATCAAACCCACGGGACCTCGAGGAAAACCGATTTCCCTTTCTGTCGGAGCCCGGCATTTCTTTGGGAAAGAGCGTCAACCGTTATGAGGAATGAAACGGTAGGGCGCGTATGCGCATCCGGTCACGAAGTATTGTGACCACGGCGCCTGCGGCAAGTTCGTCCGTGACGCCGGGAAGGTTGGCCAGCAGGAGTTCGGCCTGCTGATCGGGAGCCAGTTCGTTGAGGTGTCTGAGCAGCACAAACGATGGCCTGGTACGCCGCTGTCGTGCAAGGATCGCGCTGAAATCACTGTCGCTGGACACGATGATCTGTTCATGATCTGTCGCCCATGTGACGATGTCTGCGTCCGTGGCCGTACCAAGGCCCACATCGACGACATGCTGGGCGTCGTAGCTGGCGTCACGAAGCCGTGCTGCGACCCGGGGAGACAGGTTCGCGTCGATCAGAAGCCTCACGCCGAGTTGGCCAGCGGCAGCTCACGCTCGCTGACCGCCGCCGCCGCATACTCCAAGGAGGCTAGGATGTCTGCGTACTCGAGGTAAGGGTAGTCCGCCAGGACGTCCTCGGCGGAACGACCGGCCGCGAGCTGGCCGACAACAGCGCTGACCGTCACGCGCATCCCACGGATGCAGGGCAACCCGCCCATTTGGGCGGGGTCGACACTGATCCGCTCGAAGGTCATTCGCTCATGATACGGCGGAGGAGGAGAGCGGCGGCGAGGTAGTCGCCGGCCGCCAGCGGGACGATGATCAGTAGTGGGGCGACGGCGTAGTCGGCGACGGCATGGAACCAGGCGGGCAGGAAGCGGACGAGGGACATGGCGGAACCTCCAGGCGTTGGTCGGGTCTGTCGACGGTCCTGTTGGCGTTGGGCTGCTCGACGGTCCGGTTGTCCTTTCCGCCCGTTGTTCGGTGTTCGATGCCGGTCGGAAAAGGGGTCTCCTTGTTGATCGTCCGGCGTACCGCGACCATGGGAAAAGGTAGGCCTGATCGAATTGGCATACGGCTGAACGGTAACGGTGGGGACAACCTTTTTCTAGTTCGTTTACGCTCGCTGCCGATTCCACGGTAGAAATCTCCATGTGGCGAGCGATTACGGATTGCACGAGGAAGAGACGTATTGCCCGCGCAGGCCACCGCCGGGTGGGTAGACGGCCAGGTGGACATCGACGCGCGCAACGCAACCCCCATGCCCTCTTGCTGTCCTTCTGCCCTTTCCGTAGCGTGGTCGTCACGGCGATGAAGGGCCGGGGAGGTGGCTGTGGGGCCAAACAAGCGCAAGCAACAGGAACACGACCGCCGGGTCGTCAACCGCGGTCCGCGCACCTGCCCGACGTGCAACGGGAAGGGTTTCCTCGAAAAGCGCAACGTGGAACGCGACGAGGACGGCCTGTTCGACGGCGCCGCCGTGTGGGACTGCGACCGCTGCAACAAGACAGGAAAAATCAATGACTGAGCCGGTGGCGCCGCCGATGGTGACGGGCCTGGTCCTGCGCTGCCGGTATCACCGGCGGCACCCGCTCCGCGGCCGCGACGGGCTGGACGCGAAGGGCGGCCTCACGCCTGTCGCGCTGCCGGACTGCTGCCGTGCCGTGAACCGCCGAGACCTGGATCTCGGTCTCGAGCCTGAGCCGGCGCCCGAGTCGCCCGACTCGCCTGACACGCCTGACACGCTGCCGCCGGGCCGGTACGACGGGCCGATCTGAGCGGGCGGGCGGGCGTTCTCAGACGGCGCAGCCGGGGCATTATGGGCCGGCTGGTGCGACGGCCGGGTGCTGGTGTGTTGGGTGATGGTGGGCCGGGCTGGTGTGGATCGTGGCGGCGGCCAGCCGGGGGACGTGACGCAGCAGGTGCGCCTCGGCGGCGTGGGCGATGTCGTGGGCCTCCACCAGTGACAGCTGCGGATCGACGGTCACGTCGGCTTCCGCGCGCAGCGCATGGCCGATCCAGCGGATCCGAAGCTCGCGGACCGCGCGGATGCCCGGGGTGTGGGTCAACGTCGCGGTGGCCTCGGCGACCAGGGCCGGGTCGACCGCGTCCATCAGCCGGGCCGTCACCACCCGGGCAGCGCTGCGCAGCACCCCGAGAATGACCACGGTGATCGCCAGTCCGACGGCCGGGTCCGCCCATCGCCATCCCAGTGCCACACCGCCGGCGCCGGCCAGGACCGCGAGGCTGGTGAACCCGTCGGTGCGGGCGTGCAGTCCGTCGGCGACCAGCGCCGCCGACCCGATCCGCCGGCCGATGCGGATCCGGTAGCGGGCCACCAGTTCGTTGCCGGCGAAGCCGACCAGGCCGGCGGCGGCGACCGCGCCGAGGTGGCCGACCGGGCGTGGGTGCGCCAGCCGGTCGATCGCCTCGAACGCCGCGAGCCCACTCGACAGCGCAATCATGACGAGGACGGCGATACCGGCGAGGTCCTCCGCCCGGCCGTAGCCGTAGGTGAACCGGCTGCTCGGCGGGCGCCGGGCCAGCGTGAACGCGATCAGCAGCGGGATCGCGGTCGCCGCGTCCGCGACGTTGTGCAGGGTGTCGCCCAGCAACGCCACCGACCCCGACACGGCCACCACGATCGCCTGGACGGTGGCGGTCAGTCCGAGACCCGCGAGGCTCGCGAGCAACGCCCGCCGGCCGGCGGCGTCGGCCTCCACCGCGTCGTCGATCTGGTCGGCTGTGTCATGGCTGTGCCCGCCCGCCGCCTGGGCGAGAGCGTGTCGCAGCCGCGGGCCGATCCCACGGAGCTGCGCCCGATCGCGGTGCGGGTGACTGTGGGACGGGTGACTGTCACCATCGCCGACATGCGCGTGATCGTCCTCGCCGGGGTCATGCCGGTGGTCGGTGCTCACCGGCCGACGATAACCGGAAACGATCATTGCGGTCGGTTTGCAGGTGCGCCCGGTCTGCTGCTGCCCGTCCTGGCCATCCGCGCATCCTGGTCTCCTGCCACACCCGTGCACACCGTCCGCAGCGGCACGAAGCGTGTTTCGGCGGATTTTGAGATTGTCACCGGTCCCGCGCTCAAAGCCGTACAGAACGGTATGAAAACTTCTCAACGAACAGCTGGTGGCTTGAGGGACAGACGGTCAGCGATCCGGTCAAGCCCGTCCCGGATCATCTGTACATACCCGTCGTCGCCGAACGCGTCCATCGCGGCGTAGCCGCGCCGAAGGTGGTCGCGCGCTCGGTCGAGGTCCCCGAGCTTGCGATATGCCTCGGCGAGATTGAGGTCCAACGACGGGTAGGCCCCTGCACTGAGCCGGCGACACCGGCCTGTCGCACCCGCTCGTCGCTGATGAGACCTGCCTTGAGTGGCGAGGGCGCAGCGGTGCCGTGCGTCGCCGTCGATCTCCTCTCAGAGTTTTGCGACCAGCCGCCGGGTGGCCTCACGGTCACCGCTGTGACCCGGCGCAATACCCTTTCTGATCTTGAATCCTGTGAACAGATCCACAGGCTGGAGCCCGGATCGGCCACTACATGATCATCGCGGCATATGAGGTCGAGTAGCTTCTCGCAGCTCACTTTGGCACCGACTCACTGCGGCGGATCGAGGACGGGTCCGCCGTCTTGTTCGACGCCCCCACATATGATGCGATCGCGGGACGAGCCGGGCCGACGCTGTGACAGCGGCTGTCCATCGGGCGGCCCGTCTTGTCCGCGACAATTTCCGTAAGGGGCTCCCGACGTACGTTCATAACGCACTTCTGATCGCGCCTATACCATCTGCCACGGTGGTATCGGGCATCGCCCGCCGTGGCGTGGAAGAGAGGACAAGTATGTCCAACGAGCATGAATGTGAGCCCCACATGGTGGTTGCCTCATGGCCGGACGAAGCCCCGCTAGCCCGCGAGAGGAACCGGGTCCGGCGTGGAGTCGTCGAGATGGACTTGATTGAAGACGCCGACGAATATGAACCGCCGCCGCCCGTCTTGCCGCCGCCCGTCTTGCCGCCGCCCGTCTTGCCGCCGCCTCCGCCGGTCGGCGGTCGTGACACGGTCGGCGAGTAGGCCCACGCCGTGCCGGACGGAGCCGCCCAGGTGCTAGTTTTCCTGTTTGGTGTGGCACCCGGCTATCTATACCATCAGGCGCTCAACAGACGTGTGACCCGGGACGAACGAACCGGGTTGCGGGAGGCGGCTGAGATCTTCTCCGCCGGCGCTTTCGCCAGCTCGGTCTCGACATTGGTGGTGCTGGGTTGCGCGCAGTGCACCACCGTGTTCATTCGGCTTGGGGATCTGATCCTTGGCATGGCCTACATCCGAGTCCATCCCTGGCAGCTCATTTGGTCCGGTCTGGCCGCAGCGCTGGTTGCGGCGGGCTTGGCCTGGCTCGCCGGCACGCTTCTTGCTATTACGGCCGCCCGGGGCATGGCGATACGGGGGGGAACGGTGTGGACGCGGGTGCTGCCCATGAGCCGTAAGGGCCGGCGTCCGTATCTCGCCGTCGAACTCCTCGATGGCCGCGTCGTCGAGGGATTCCTGCTTCAGGCGTCGATCGACGCGGATCACGAACGCCGTGATCTCGCTCTCCAGCCGCCGATCATGTGGTCGGCCCCGGGCACGGAACGCAGAGCAAGCCCGGCAGGATTCGTAGTTCTTCCTGGCCGGGAAATACGGGTGATTCAGGCAAGCTACCCGACTTTACGTCGTGCGTCCCCGAGCCCTCCCATAAGGCCGGAGGAACAATCTGGTGTCCCTGGTCCCCGATGATGAGTGGCTGGGTGTGATGTCGCCATCCAGTGATTATCGGCAACGCAACAGCGCCGGCCGAGCTACGCGTCCGTGTCCGGTTTATACATTCGCAGCGATGGTCGACTATTAGGCGCATTGACTATGTTTAATCCGTCTCGGACGTCAATTTTGGAGGTATATATGGTGCATTTTGTTCCTAAGCGAGCCCACCTGAGGATCAGTGGCAGTGAAGCGCTGTACACCTCGGCGGCGGGTTCAGCCATTTCCGTGAACGCGGGGCTTGCGTACCAGGCGGTCGAGGAGATATGGGAGGTCGAACGTCGCAGGAAGACGTTCAGACCGTCGTACTCGGCCATGCTGGAGTTCGGTTCGCAGCTGGGTAATTCGATGCTTGGGGGCGCTGCGGCTGCGGCGCTATTCGCTGATATTGAGAACGCGGAGTTGGCCGGCAGTCGTTTGCGTCTCGGCATAGAGATCGACGGTTCGGGTCTGCTCGATTTTCCCTGGGAAGCCCTCGTGCCTCCTGGAATGGATAGCCCGCTGGCATTACTGCCCAACGTCGAAGTTTATCGTAGGATCGGAGGTCGTGCCCGCATGCGAGCTGAACCTCCGACGTCGGGTGTGCTGCGGGTGGTCGTGGTCATTGCGTCACCAGAGCGGGGCGGCGGGCAGTTGCTCGACTATGAATACGAACTGGATCGAATCATCGATGCCCTGGGCTCGTTGCCGGAGAGAGGAATGATCGACCTCGAGATCCTGACCTGGGGGTCGCTTAACGCTATCAGGAATGCGCTCGCGGAGCGGCCAACGCACATTCTTCATATCTCTTGCCACGCGGCTCCGGGAACACTCTTCCTGGAGACAGACGCTGGTGATGTCGATCCTATCGGGCTTGGACCTCTAGTCGCGGCGTTCCCTTCGCACTACGTTATTCCGCTGACCATACTCGCGGGATGTTCAACAGCGATTGCCGGCTCCCAGCCCGGTTCGGATGCGACGGCTAGCGCAAGTGAGCTGCCCAGCCTCGCGCGCGGGCTCGTACGCCACAGCGAAACCTCTGTGATCGCGATGACGGCGGCCGTTGGAGACGCCTACGCGACGGAGCTCGTCTCCGGGATTTATCAGGCGGTCGCCGACTCGCCTTCCGTCGACACGCTCACCGCTTTCACCGCAGCCCGTCTAGGTGCCATGACGGATCATGCCCAAGCGGACTGGTCGGTTCCAGCATTCTTCTGCACCGACGAGCCTACAGTAATCGAAGCATCCACCGCTGATGCGTTTACTGATCGACCGAGGGTCAGACCAGCCAATCGCCCGCGTTCTACGTTCATCGGGCGGCGCGCCGAACTAAGGGCCCTGCATGGAGATATTAGCGCCTCGGGGCGACCAATCCTGCTAACCGGGATGGCAGGTTCGGGGAAGACGGCGCTGATCACGAAGGTTCTCGCCGGTTTGACTGACGAGAACGTCGTGGTCCTGATACGCGGTGCCACCGAGTCGACCGAGGTGATTGCCGTGGTTTTGAACCGGGTTGAGGAATGGTGTCGTGCCAGGAGCCGTGTGGACATGGCGGAGACGATTGAGAATCTGCGCGATCACGGACTCCCGCACTCGCGTCAATTCACTGCCTTGAATCGAATACTCGGCGACGTGCGTGTGCTACTGGTCCTTGATGAGTTCGAGGAAAACCTCAGGTTTTGTGGATCGGGGTTTGACATCCGTGATCAGAATCTTCAGGAGTTGATCATTGAATGGATGCGCCTAATTCCACGCACTGGCCTGATCCTGGTCAGCCGTTTGGCGTTCACGCTAGCCAAAGCGGGTGGCGACGAGTTCTTAGTCCGTCGTCTGGGACCATTGTCTGGCTCCGAAACTCAGAAAATGATCTGGCGTCATCCCAACATCATGTCCACGATCGACACCCATCAAAGCGACGTAACGTCCCGGGTTGAAGCCAGGGATCGCAGTCGCGGCCGCCGGATCGTGTTGGGACATCCGGGCGCGATCGTCCATCTCGAGGAGGATCTCGCTGCGGCCAAGCAACCAATTGGCGAAGCCGTGAGGCGAACGTTGGCGAGTTTGAGTGCGCGGTCCGGGTTAGACTTCCTACGCCAGGTTCTAGCGGTGCATCCGCTGGGCCGAAAACTGCTTGACGGTGCCGTAGCCTATCGCCGTCCCGTTCCGCTCCTAGCGTTGTACTGGCAGGTATCGGCCGTACCCGAGGCCCGAACGCTTGACCCGGAGTTACTTGCTCGTTTGGATGCGGCACTCACGACCGGTCCTGGTATCGCGCAAGCCGCGATTGATATTGAGGCGATTACCCAAGAGATCTCAGTGGCCAGGCGTCCTGTGCTGGACCCGGACTTTCTGGCCGCGGTGGAGTTCGCCATCGACCTCGGTCTAATCTGCCAGGTTGAGACCGGCGGCCAGGAACCCGAGTATGTTGTCCACGGCTGGATCAGAGAAGTGCTTCGCGTTGAAATGGCGGGGCAGGATGCCGTCGAGCATCATATTCGTGCCGGCAGGTACTGGGAATGGGTTTACGACGATCCAGCGGGTTATCTCAATGACCCGAATGGCTATGTCTGCTTACTTGACGCTTATCATCATTATTCGCTTGCGGATCCCGTCGCTGCGGAACGGCTCGTTCCGGATCTCGCCTTCACGCTTTTGGGTCTCAACAGAACCGAAGAAGCGGAAAAACTGGTACGGAATAGGGCCGGTTCGTGGTCAGCTGCCAGCCAGCGCATCGACGCTGACGGGATCCTCGCCCATATCCTGGTGAACCGAGGGGCCTTCGGAGAGGCGGCGGACGTGCTATCAGCCAGCTTGGCCGGTGGAGGCGAGGACGCTCCGGACGCCTTTCAGGCACTCAGCCTGAATCTGCTTCTCAGTAACGCGCTCCTTGGCGACGCAAGGCCGGACGAAGCTGTGATCGCGGTAGACACCGCGGGCCGTTGGGCGGACAATCTCGGCGACCTCGGCGCGAAGGCCGCAATATACAGAGCTCGGGCAGCGGTCAGCGTATCTACTGGCGATTACGTTTCTGCCCGCCGAGACGCAGGTCGGGCGGTGGCGATATGGGAGGACAATCTGTCGCGATTCAGGAGCGAGTTTCTTCAGGCAGCCCTGCGCTTCGACGTGCAGGTGCTGACTGGTTTTCGGGGAGCGCCCGGTCTGAAAGGTGTCGTCATCCGACACGGGCGTGCCGCCATGCTCGGCTTCGATGCCTATATCCAGGCCCAGATAATCATTGCGGCTCTTGCTGCGACCGCAGGGAAGTGGCAGGTTGGCGTGTCGGCGCTGGATCAGGCCATGGAGCAGGTCCTTCAGATGGGGCCCCTCCTGGCGTCGATCTACGAACCCGGAATACACTTGCAGCGAGCGGTGTTGGCGTTTAACTGCGGCACTCTCGATCAAGCAGACCGGAACGCGCGACGGGCGCTCGAGACGGCCGAATCGAGAGGTTCATGGGCCGAAGCCGCGAATGCCGCGCTACTGCTTGGGCAGCTTGCGGCGGTGCGAGGTGCGTACGATGTCGCGATACGGTGGTTTGGATACATATTTGCCATGCGGAACCCTCCTCCGAATATTCGGACTATGGCATTGCTGGCCCTAGCGGGTGTCGGTATTTCCGTCGGTGATGTTGCCCACACCGCTGACCTTCTCAAGCGAGCGAATAGGAACTCTCAAGCGACAGACAACCCCACATTTTTGATCATTGATAAGATGGTTCGCGGTATGCAGGCGTGCCTTGAAGAGGATCTCGATCGCTTCACGCGTTTCACCGACGAAGCGAAGGCAATCGCGACGGACGCTGGCTCGTCCGCACTGTTCGCTTTCTGCATGGTTCTGGACATAGTTGCACTACTCGAGGCCGGAGCGCCATTGCCCCAGACCCGCGACGAATGTGACTCCCTCATCGCCGTCGCGGAGCAAATGGATCAGCTTATTCTTCTCGCAATGGCCAAGCTGCTGTTGGCGATGGCGATCGTCGAAAGCAACTCTCCTGACTTGGACGAGGCGGAGAGCGCATGCAGGGAGGCTCAACGGCTGGCAGAGCATGCCGGAATGCACAGCCTCGTCGCTCAGTGCGCAGACACGCTGGGAGAGATCGCGACCCGAGGAGGTTTGCCGGCCAGCGAGGTCGTTGTCTGGCGCAAACTGTCGGTACTCGTCGGACGAAGAGTTGGTGACAGATCGTCAGAGCTTGGCGACCTCGTGACGCCGTTGTCCAAAGCTATCAGTCGAGGTGACGAAGCTGAGGCGGACCGCATATTTGCTGAGATGCGATTGAGGTCCAAAGCGAACAGCCGTGAGGCGGCGATCACAGGTCTTATTGCAGCGGGTCGCCTCGCGCAACGCGGGAACTGGCCGGAAGCCAACGATCGGCTTCTCATTGCCTTCAGAACGGCCCGGCTCGCCGGCGATCGCCAGCTGGCGGGTTACGCATCAATCGAGCTAGGCAGGATCGCTTACAGGATGAAGGATCTTGAAGGCGCGGAGAAGCATTTCATTGCTGCTGTGAAGGACCTCGGATGCAGCGATCTGGAGGAGGTCGCGAGGGTGCTCGCGTTCTTGAGCGTCGTCTTGTGCGATCGAGCGGTTGCCGACCCAGAATGGTGGAAGCCGCTGTTACATCTATCGAATCGGGTCGATGACCCTGGAATTCGAGCAGTCTGCCTGGAGCAGGCTGGACGAGTCGCACTTCTGCTGAAAGACTATGCCCGCGCTGAGCCGTGGCTCGCCGAAGCTGTTGATCTTGGCGAACTCAATCCGGCTCTGGGCTCTGACCTCAATGGCCGGAGGCGCCTTCTAGCAAATGTACTAATTAATCTCGACGGTCGGACAGTTGACGCCGCTACCAAATATATGATGAACGTACTCGACTCAGTATCCGATGACACGGAGCGGGATGTGCATGACGTTCTCGGGCTTCTTTCCCTGCGCCTGCGAGTCGGCGATGAACGCTTCGCCGCGATGACGCGCCAGATTCTTGGCATGCTCGTCGACGGTGAGGAGGTCGATCGGGCGGCCGAATTCTTCGAGAGTATCACGAGGTAGGCCGTTTCGCGCCTGACTAATCCACACTGAGCAATACCGTGCGTTGGAGATAATTGACTATCTTATGGTTGTCGAGAGCTGGAAGGTGTTCGCAAGCGCGATGTGGATAGCATCGGAAACGGCGATGCCGCCTGCCGCGAGCTCAAGCCGGAGTTGTCTAGTTAATTCGATCTTGTGTGTTCATTGGGCTGGCTGGCGCGTCGCCTTACCCCGTCCGACCTAGGCCGATAGGTGCGCCCTCGATCGACAATTTGGCCCTCATTGTGTATGACCTAAAGGTGGCCAGCCTCTACCCCAAGAAGGTCAACGGGAGTACCTACTACTACCTGCGGGAGATGGCCCGCATCGACGGCAAGCCGAAGATGGTCAGCGAACGCTACCTGGCCGCGGCCGCGGACATCGCCGCGGCCGTGGAAGCCCGGGAGGCAGCTTCCCTTCTGGAGCGGACTCGCCACCTCGCCTTCGGCGACGTGGTCGCGGTGTGGGGCGTGCTGACCCGCCTGGACGTCGCCGGCACGGTCGACGAGGTCGTCGGGGCACAGCGCTCGGATGCCGGGGCCAGCGTGGGCACCTACCTGGCGCTGGCCGCACTCAACCGCATCGTCGCGCCGTGCTCGAAGGCGGCGTTCGCCGACTGGTGGGCCACCACCGCCGCCGACCGGTTCACAAAGATCCCTACTCGGGTGCTCGACCACCGCCGGTTCTGGGACGCCATGCACGCGGTCACCCAGGCCGACCTGGCGACGGTCGAACGCTGGCTCGCGCTGCGGCTGGCCGACACCTACGAGATCGACATTTCCGCGGTGGCCCTCGACATGACCAACTTCGCCACCTCCATCGACAGCACCAACACCAAGGCGTCCCTGGCCCAGCGAGGCAGGGCCAAACAGAAACGCTATGACCTGCGCATCGTAGGCCTGGGCCTGGTGGTCACCCGCGACGGCGGGATCCCTCTGGTCTCCCACACCTACCCCGGCAACCGGCCCGACGTCACCCAGTTACCACCTTGGTCGACGAGCTGGTGACCCGCCACACCGCGCTCGCCGCCGCCCACGGCACCCCCACAGCCGACGTCACCGTGGTCTTCGATGCCGGACAGAACTCCACCGATAACTTCGCCCACCTGACCACCATTCTGCCCGGCAACACCCCGCCGGAGCACCGGCTCACCTGGGCCGTCGAGGGCGGCGCCCGCGCCGCCCTCGAGACCGAGGTGTTCGGCAAGCGGGTGCTGGTCACCGACCGCGACGACTGGCCGGTGGCCGAGGTGGTGGCCGCCTACCGTTCCCAATCCGAGGCCGAGTTCGGTTTCCGCCAGCTCAAAGACTCCTATACCGTCTCGTTCAGTCCTATGTACCACTGGACCGACCACACCATCCGCGTCCACACCTTCACCTGCGTGCTCGCACTGCAGGTCGCCCACCTCATGCGCCGCCAAGCCGAGCAGGCCGGGCTGCACCTGTCGGTACGCGACCTACTCGGCCAGCTCGCAGGCATCGGCGAGACCATGCTGATCTACCCCACCGCCGGGGGGCGACCCAAGGCCCGCCGTATGCTCACCGAGACGAGCGCCACCCAGGAGGACCTCGCCGATATCTTCGGCCTCGCCCGGTTGGCGCCCCGCTCTTAGAGGGCGTTTGATATGAGTTAATCGCGTCTTATATCCTAATACGTTCCTCGCCAGATTGGTGTCGTCTCGTCCGTTATGCGCTTGGCAACGTTGTCGATCATAGCGATATGGATCATTGATTCGGAGCTGACGGGCAAAGTCTCGTAGTCGCGGGCCAAGCGGCGGTGGAGCATGAGCCAGCCCAAGGTCCGTTCGATGATCCAGCGCCGTTTCACGACGTGAAAGCCGCGGGTTCTGGTTTTTCTGGGGACGACTTCGACATCGATGCCACGGGCGGCTCCGTGTTCGACCACGGTATTTTTGAAGCCGGTGTCGATCCAGGTTTTCGAGAGTGTCCGGTATATTTTCTTGGCCTGGTCGAGCAGGTGTATTCCGAGGGTGTTGTCCGACAGGTGTGCGGCGGTGACGGTCACGGCGAGCAGCAGGCCGAGGGTGTCGGTGACGATGCCCCGTTTCCGTCCGACGATCTTCTTGCCGGCGTCGATGCCTTGGCTGGCCTGGGGAACGTCGGTGGAGGTCTTGACGTTCTGGGTGTCGAGGATGCATGCGGTCCGGTCGGGCTTGCGACCCTGCGTGACGCGGGCCAGGCTGGTCAGGTCGTAGTTAAGGCGGGCGAAAACACCCGCGTCCCGCCAGGCCGCATAGTAAAAGTAGACGGTGCCGTGCGGGGGAATTCGTGGGGCAGGTATTTCCACGGAATGCCGGTCCGGTTGACGTACAGGATTGCGTCGAACACGTCGCGGAGGTCGACCTGGGCGGGCTGGCCGGTGGGCCGGCGGTCGAGCCGGGCCTGCCGCCAGGCGTGCAGGGTCGGAGCGATCAGCGCCCACCGGTCATCGGATAGATCGCTGGGGTACGGCTTACGCGGGCTCATGACAGACGCTCCTACCTGGCCTGCCTGGCCCTAAACCCGCCAGAGGGCCGGGACGTGGCTCAGCCGGAAGGGAGTTTTCGTCCCCTCGCTATATCAGACGGAATCCGGGCCGCATATGCGGACTAAACATGTGCCCCGATCGTCGCCCCCGGGGTGCGTGAATATGGTCCAGCATCGCGAATAGTATCAAAAGCCGCCGGTCCTATAGGCGACGTATCGTTACCAGGGCTACGTAAACGCCCTCTAAGGGTCTTGACCGGGCGACGAGGTACTGGCGGCGCTGACCCGGTCGGTGGCGATAGCGTCGCGACCATGAGCCGGACCCGCGGTGACCAGATCCGCATGAGCCCGCAGGAGATCGACGACTTCCTGCATGGCCACTGGAGCGCTGTGATCGGCAGCAACGGGCCGCATGGCATCCCGCATCTGGCGACGGTCAGTTACGGGCTGATGGATGGCCGGATCGTGTTCAGTTCGTACGCGAAGGCCCAGAAGATAGTGAACCTGCGCCGTGACAGCCGGGTCACCTGCCTGGTGGAGGACCTGGGCGAGAACTACGGTTCGGTCCAGGGCGTCTTGGTCTACGGTCGGGCGCGGCTCATCGATGATCCCGAGGAGATCCGTCCGATGATGGACGCGGTACTCACGCGGATCGCTGCCGCGGGCCGGGCCATCACGACCGACACGATGGCCGAGCGCGTCGTCGCGAAGCGGACCGCCGTGCTCGTCGAGCCCGACCGTGTCCTGTCCTGGGATCACCGTCGCCTCGACGGCGCCTACTGACGGTCGGGCGCCTACTGGCGGTCGGGTGCCTACCGAGAGTCAGGCCCCTACTGAGATTCAGGCGCGGATGGGGGCGTTGACCAGCGTGCGTGTGGTCGGCTGCGCGGAACCGCCGGCCGGCTCCGCGGTGACCGCGATGGCGCGGGCTGCCCCGGCCCCGGTGAGCAGGCGGTCCACCGCGACCGCGCGGCCGTCGGCGGTGCCGGCGGAGCGCACCCCGTCCGCGCCGACGAACCAGAACTGGTAGACCCGCCCGCCGGGGAGCGCAGGCAGGTCCCGCGCCGAGACCAGCGCGCTGTCGGCCACGGCCACCACGGCCAGGCTCCCGCCGCCGTCCAGCGGCATGCCCGCCGAGCGTGACAGCGCCACGGACGCGAGCGCGCTCAGGCGGTCGGCGCGTTGGCGCTCGTCGTCCAGACGCCGGTGCTGATCGGCCACCGTCAGGCCGGCCGCGGTGACGGCGACCACCGCCGCCGCGGCGGCCGCGGTTACCGGACGCAGCCAGCGCGGGCGGCCTTGCCTCTTTTGGGACCTGTCGGCCTGCGCCGGGAGCTGCGGGGTGGTCGCGATTCGCCCGAGCACCGCCGACCGTAGCGACGCGGGCGGTTCCAGTGCGTCAGCCTCGGTCAGGGCTGCGGCGGTCGCCCGCAGCCCGGCCACCTCCTCGGCGCAGAACTCGCATCCGGCGAGGTGCGCCTCGACCTGTGCCCGCTCGCCGGCGTCCACTGCGTCGAGGGCGTATGCACCGGTCAGCGCGTGGACGTCCGGGGGAGTCATCGTCCAACCCCCAGGCAGTCACGCAGCCGGATCAAGCCGTCGCGCATCCTCGTCTTCACCGTTCCCACCGGGACTTTCAGGTACTCGGCAACCTCACGGTAGGTGTATCCGCGGTAATAGGCCAGTGTGATCGATTCCCGTTGGATGCCGGTGAGGCGGTCCAGACAGCGGCGAACACGCTCACGCTCGAGTCTCGCCTCGACCTGTTCGACCACGTCATCGACGCCGTCGTCGTCCCGATAGTCGAGCAGGGCAACCCTGCGTTCACGGTCGGTCGACGCTTGTACCGAGCGGACGCGATCGACGGCCCGGCGGTGCGCGAAGGTGCAGACCCAGGTCGAGGCGCTGCCCTTGGCCGGATCGAAGCGGGCGGCGGTCCGCCACACCTCGACGAACACATCCTGGGTCACTTCTTCGGACTGCGCGGGGTCGCGCAGCACCCGCCGGACGAGCCCCAGGACCCGCGGGGCGAGCAGGTCGTAGAGGGTGGCGAACGCATCGGCGTCACCGCGGCCGGCGCGTTGGAGGAGGTCGTCCGCGCGTCCTGTGGCATCGGACCCGGTGCGCGGCGCGGCATCGGGCGCACTGCCCGGCCCGCTATGCGGTCCGATGGCTGGCGCGAGGCGCAGCACACGGCGTGGATTCTCGTCGGCTCGCATCGACACCCGTTTCCGGTGCTGTTCGGAGCTTTCCGGATCGCGCTCCGAACGTGTGATCGTGTTCTTCGCATTGTGCCGCTGGCAGTGTCATCGCGGTAACATCTAACTCATTGATCCGTATTGGGTCGGCTTCGGCGAGGAGATCATCACGTGGGAGCGCGGCTGGAGCTGGCGGATGCTTACCTGCACACTCCGGGCTCGGACCCGACGTGGAGCGAGAGCCGCTACGTCGACTTCTACGACGCCACCGCGCGGGTCGGCGGCTGGCTGCGGCTGGGGATGCGGCCGAACGAGGGGCATGCCGAGGTGTCCGCGTGCGTCTACCTGCCCGACGGCCGGGTCGCCTTCGCCTTCACCCGCGCGCCCATCGGTGCCAACGGTCTCGCAGCGGGCGGCCAGGAGTGGTCGGTCGGCGAACCATACGTAGCCGGGCGGGTGCGCGTCGCGGGCGAGGCTCTGCTGCTGGACGACCCGTGGCTGCTCACCGACCCCAGACGGGCGTACGCACAGTGCCCACGGATCGAGTGCGAACTGGACCTCGTGACGTCCACGCAGGGCCTGGCCGCGGTGATGGGATCCGATCAGGAGCACATCGAGAAGATCTTTTTGCCCGGTCAGGCCGACTTCCACTACCAGCATCTTGCTCACATCACCGGGACGGTCCGCGTCGGCGACATGATGTGGCAGCTCGACGGCCGGGGCGGCAAGGACCACTCGTGGGGCCCGCGTAACTGGCAGGCGAAGATCTACATGCGTTGGCTCATCTGTTCCCTGGACGACGACACCGGGTTCATGCTGCTTCGCGCTGTCGGCCCGACCAGGAGCACCCGTAGCGGACATGTCTGGGTGGGCGGTGAGTTCGCGGTCGTCGACGACTTCGAGATGCACAACGCCTACGCCGGTGCACCCCACCATGAGCTGCGGTCGGTGTCGGTACGGATCTTCGCTGCCGGCCGGGAGTGGTCCGCGAGCGGGCAGCCGGCGGCATGGCTGCCCGCTCGGCACCGGCGAACCGCAGCGGACGGCGTCGAGAGCATCCTGCGCATCGTCAAGTCACCGACCATGTGGACGTGGCCGGACGGGCGCGTCGGTGTCGGACACTGCGAGTACCATGACCTGCTCCAGGCGGGCGTGCCCGTCGGATTGGCCGACTGATGCCGGACGGGTCGCGGGAAACCCCGGGTCTGGCCGCGCGGGCAGTCGAGGAGTGGTTTGGCGAGCATGTCCCCACTGCCGCGGGACCACTTCGGTTCGACGTGGTCGTCGGAGGTGGCCACTCGAACATCATCTACCGGGTGACGGACTCGGGTGGCCGGAGCTTCGCGCTGCGTAGGCCTCCGCTGGGCGCCTACCCACCGGGCGCCCACGACGTCATCCGGGAGGCCCGGGTTCTCTCCGCGCTCGGGCCGAGCGCCATACCGGTGCCGCGGGTCCTCGCCGTGTGCGATGACGCTGAGATCACCGGCGCGCCGTTCGTCGTCATGACCTGGGTCGACGGGCACGTCGTGGCGACACCGGACGACGTCGAACGGATCATGCCCGATCCGTCCACGCGGCAGCGGGCCGCATGGGAGCTTGTTGACACCCTCGCCGACCTGCACGGGGTCGACGTCACCGCCGTGGGTCTGGGCGACCTGTCGCCGCGAGGGGATTTCATCGCGCGAGCGTTGCACGGGTGGTTGCGAGTCTGGGACCGCGTTCGAACCCGCGACCTGCCGGTCGTGACGGAGCTGGCCGACCGCCTCGGGCGGAGCCGCCCGCAGCGGTCCCGGACCGGTCTGGTGCACACCGACTTCCGTTTCGGCAACGTGATGCTCGGTTCCGACGGGCGCGTGGTGGCGGTCCTCGACTGGGAGCTCGCGAGCGTCGGTGACGTTCTGGCCGACATCGGCGTGCTGCTCAACAGCTGGGAGCTACCGGCGGACGCAACGCCGCCGGTGTGGATGCAGACGCCGCCGACCCGCGCGGCCGGATTCCCGGACCGCACGGCGATCATCGACCGGTATGCCGAGCGCACCGGGTTCGACCTGGCGGACGTGGCGTACTACCGAGCCTTCGCCTACTGGCGGATGGCGGTGATCGCCGAGGGCGTCAAACGCCGCTACGAGTCCGCGAGTCTGGCCGGTAGCCCGGTCGACTTCGCCCATCTCGACCGCCGGGTGATCGACCTGACGGAACTGGCCGACATCCATCTGCGGGCGTCTACCGCCTGAGGGGCCGAATTCGTCCGATTGATCTATTGACATGTGACGACGCTCACATGTTTTGATGTCCGTGCGGGTCATCCATGCCTGCGGGTCGCGACGAACCACCCTCGCGAGCACGCTTGGCCAGCCGAGCTCGGAGCCTGGTCGGCCGGAGCCCTGCCGGTCGGGGGTGCACCGTCCAAACGCTTTGTAACCATCCAAGGGGGAGAAGGCACATGCCCAGCAACACTGACGTCATCAACGGTGCGTACGAGGCGTTCGGGCGGGGTGACGTCGCCGCGGTCTTCGCAGCGTTCGCGCCCGACCTCGAGTGGACTACTCCGGAGGGCATGAAGGCCCACGGCATCGGCGGCACCCGCAAGGGGCACGCCGAGATCGGCGCGTTCTTCGGCCAGCTGCAGGCCGTTTTCGCCGAGCTGCGCCTTGAGCCGCAGGAATTCGTGGAGTCCGGCGATCGGCTCGTCGTGCTTGGCACCCACCACATGCGCGCTCCCGGTGGCACGATCGGCACAATCCGGTTCGTACACTCCTGGACCGTGGTCGACGGTAAGGCCATCCGGTTCGAGGAGTTCTACGACACCGCCGAGGTGAACCGCCTGCTCGCGAGCTGACCTGTGTTTGTCGCTTCGCGCGACGAGGCTGGCGTCTTCAGTGGTTACGCAGGCGTTCCATGGCGCGTCGGTCGTGTTTGGTCGGGCGCCCCGTGCCCCGGTCGCGGACAGCCACCGAAGCGGTAGCCTCGCGCGTCGGCGGTGGGCTCTGATCGATGAAGCATTCCCCGGCGACAGTGGCGCTGGTCCGTTTGCTGAGGATGCGGGTGACGACGACGATCCGCTCGTGCCCGTCATGGCGTACCCGAACCGTGTCCCCGACGCGCACCGCGTGGGCCGCCTTGACACGTTCACCGTTGAGATGGACGTGCCCGGCACGGCAGACGGCGGTCGCCTGCGACCGCGTCGCGAGCAGCCGCACAGCCCAGATCCAACTGTCGACCCGCGCGGTCAGTTCCTGCGACGCCATACCACGACTCTACGAATCCGGCGGCGACGTTGCGGTACCCGGGCGCTGTGTTGCGGTATCGGGCGTCGCTGCACAGCTATGGCGGACGCTGATTCTCCCGGCCGTAGACGGCGGCGGGGGTCAGGCCGCCGTGACCGGCGGTGCGGCGTCATCCGGTGCGGGGCGCGCCACCGGGCAGCCGCGCGGGAAGGTGCCGAGCTCGGCGATCTCGTAGCCGTCGGGGTAGCTGCGGATGTTGGCTCGCTGGCGGGTGTACAGCGGTTCGGCGCGTGGCGGCAGGAACCGCACCACCCGCCCGCGCAGCCGCACCGCCGCGGCGCACGCGGCCTGTTCGGCCCGGGATATCCGCGGGTAGCCCAACGCGGCGCGCAACGCGTCGTCCATCAGCCCCAGCGCGAACCGTCTGATCAGCGCGGCGGGTGCGTGTTGGGTGGGTGGGAACGTGGTGAACAGCCTGAGCGTGGCGTCGGCGACGGCGCGCCCGCCCGGGTCGGGGGCGAAGTGTTCGGCTTCGTAGGCGTCGAGATAGGCGGCGAACTCCTGGTAGGTCGCCGGGATTGCCGTCATCCCCATGTGCCGCCCGAGTTCGCGGTAGTAGTGGGCGTTCGCGACCTTCTCCGTCTCGCTCAGGCGCCGCCAGCCGAACCGGTCGATCCACCGGATCGGGACGACGACGAACGTGGACAGCACGTACACGAAATCGTCGTTGGCGATCGGGTAGGCGCCGTGCATCTGGTTCATGCGGCGGATCGCGGTGCGTCCCCCCGGGCCGGTGAAGCCGTGTTCCAGAACCGCGTCGAGGATGAGTGACGTGTCGTCGTAGCGCTTCTGGACGCGTTCGGTGAGTTCGCCCGTACCGGCGAGCAGGCTCCCGATGGATGGAACGGCGTAGGTGCGGAACAACGCGAATGACAGTGACTGGTTGTAGTCCCAGGGGAATTCGTGCGTGAAGCTGATCCGGTAGATCTCGAGGAAGTCCGTCGTCGGGTCGAGCTGTTCGATGCGGTGCAGCCAGTCGAAGCGCTTCATCCGGGCTCCTCCCATGGGGCCGAAAGAGGATGTGAATCTGATGCTGCTCCAGTAGCAGTGGATTCACATCGTTGAGAGCGCCCGAGGCTAGGGGCGTGGATCAAGGAGTGGGGCTGGGGTGCGTGCATCGCGAGGCGGACGGCTGGTCACGGGCCGGACAACGCCGGGGCGAGCGCAAGCAGCCTGCGGCCGAGCAGATCGTCCCCGGTGATGACGACGTCGAGGTCGTCGATCCTTCTACGGTCGCCGACGAGCAGGCAGAATTCCACCGTGTCAAGGGTGATCTCGGCTGCGGACGGTGTTCGCGCGGCACCCTCAGCGCCGCCGGCATGCGCGGCACCCTCGGCACGGTCGTCGGTGGCGCCGACGTGCACCAGCCAGGACCCTCCACCCGGCCCGGTGAGCGTCAGCTCGACGTCACCGGTCGGTGGCTCGCACGCCCCTGGGATGTCGAGGGTGGACAGCCCGTCGAGCAGCCGCGCGGCAAGGTCGGACATGACGTGCAGGTCGTGGGCGACCGGGTCGGGCAGACGCAGGCGCACGGCGTGGGCGATGTCGCGGGCGTGGATCCAGGTCTCGAAGGCCCGGGCGGTGAGCTGGTCGGCCACGGACAGCCCGATGCCACCGACCTGGATGGACCGGCCGGCGAGGTCCGGCTCGGCACGCAGCCGGGCAGCGATCGCGTCGATACCGTCGCGCCACAACGCGCGGGCATATTCCGCTGGTCGGGTGCGGGCATGGGCGATCAGCGCCTCGCTGTGGGCGACGACGTCCTGACGATGATCCACCGGCGGATCCGCGGGGATCCCGATCGCGGCGGCGAGCAGGCCGTCGGTGGCGGCGACGTGAGTGACCAGGTCGCCGATGGTCCAGCCGAGCACCGGGCTCGGCGCAGCCCGGGCAGCGCCGTCGAGTTCGGCGAGCGCGGACTCGAACAGACCCGCCGCCGCCGCGAACGGCGCGGCAAAGGCGGGTACCGACGGCGCCGGCCGGCGCCGCGCCAGCGCCGCGGTCAGGACCTGGGCGATCGGCGGTGGCGACTCGGCGTAGGCGTCCGCAGTGTCAGTGTCGGCGGTGTCGGCGGTGTCGGCTACCGCCCGGCCGGTGAGCGTGGCGAGTGCCACCGCGGCCCGGCGCAGCGTCGTCGCCTCCTGCGCACACGCCGCGCAGCAGTGGACATGCGCCGTCACCGCCGCGGCCTCCTCGGCGTCGCAGGCGTCGAGCGCCCACGCCCCGAGCAGGTCGGTCACGTGCCCACCGCCTGCGCTCACCTGCCCGCGCCCTCCCGTGTACCGACCTCGACCGTTACCTGGAGGGCCAAAGGCGATGCGATCGTGGTTCTGGCGCATCGCCGGAGGCGAAGTCCCCTGGCCACTAACGGTAGGTCCCGCCGCCGCCGAAAGCCAGCCGTGTGACATCCGGACATCGGGGACCTGTGATCGTTTAAACGATCATGAGGTCAGGTTGCGGTACTGATGCACGGCAAGCGGTGCGAACACCGCAGCGATGCCCACCGACCAGACCACCGACTGCCACGCCCAGTGGAGCGCGGGGCCGCCCTCCATGAGTGCCCGCACGGCGTTGATCGTGACGTTGGTCGGCTGCACCGTCGCGTAACCCTGCAGCCAGCCGGGCATGGTGCTCACCGGCACGAACGCCGAACTCGGGAACACCATCAGGAAGAACGGCAGGATCGAGGCGACCTGCGCCGTCTCGGGATCCTTCACGGCGAGGCCGATGGATGCGAACACCCACGACATGGCGTAACCGAACAACAGCACGAGCCCGAGCCCGGCGATGATCGCGGCGGCGGAGTTGTTGAAGCGGAACCCGATCAGGAGCCCGACCGCGATCATAATCGGCAGTACCACGACGGCGCGGCACAGATCGGCGACGGTCCGTCCGGCGAGTACGGCCGAGCGGGCCATCGGCAGGGCACGGAACCGGTCGATGATCCCGCTCTTGAGGTCTTCGGCCAGCCCGACCGAGGTCGCCGCGCCGCCGATGAGCGATGCCTCCACGAATATGGCCGGGACGATGTAGTTGACATAGACACCGCCGGGGACGGCAATGGCGCCACCGAGGACATAGCGGAACAGCAGCAGGATCAACAGTGGCTGGGCGCTGGAGATGAGGAGCAGCTGGGGCGTGCGCACGAGCCGGACCAGATTGCGCCGGGCGATCCCGGCGATGTCGCCCAGGGCGACGGTCGGGCTGAGCGACGCCGTGCGCGCCGCCGGTTGGTCGAGCGTGACGACGTTCATGCGCTCCTCCGCGGGGTTCCGGAGATCGCGGCTATCGGAGCTGGCGGAGCCGTTTCTGCCTGATCGGCCGCGCCGACCGTTTCTGCCTGACCGGCCGCGCCGACCGTGGTCGCGGACCGAGCGGCGGACCCCTCATCGGTCGGCTCGGTCGCGGCGTGGCCGGTCAGCGAGAGGAAGACGTCGTCGAGGGATGGACGCCTGATCCCGAGATCGTCCAGGGCGACACCGCCGTCGTCGAGACGGCGTCCCGCGGCCAGCAGGACCTTGGCCCCGCCGCCCGTCGGGACGGCGACCCGGCGTCGCTCGGCGTCCAGCTGGGGCGGACCGTCGCCGAGGTCCGCCAGGAGAGCCGCGACCCGTCCGAGGTCGGCGGGGTCGACGACCCGGGCTTCGAGCACGGCGCCGCCGGCGCGGGACTTGAGCTCGTCGGCGGTACCGGCGGCGACCACCCGGCCCCGGTCGATGACGACGATCCGGTGCGCGAGGCGTTCGGCCTCCTCGAGGTACTGGGTCGTCAGGACGACGGTGGTGCCGTCGGTGACCAGATATTCGATGAGCGTCCACAGCTCGTTGCGGGTCCGCGGGTCCAGGCCGGTGGTGGGTTCGTCCAGGATCAGTACGGACGGGTGTCCGACGAGGCTCGCGCCGAGGTCGAGACGTCGTCGCATCCCGCCCGAGTAGGTCTTCACCTGGCGGTCGGCGGCCTCGGTGAGCGAGAAACGCTCCAGTACCTCCTGCGCCCGTCGGCGCCGTTCGGCCTTTCCGACGTGGTAGAGCAGCCCGACCAGTTCGAGGTTCTCCCGCCCGGTGAGCATCTCGTCCACGGCGGCGTACTGGCCGGCTAGCCCGATCATGGACCGCAGCCGCTGCGCATCCCGCACGACGTCGTAGCCGGCGATCGTCGCCAGGCCGCCGTCCGGTCGAAGCAGTGTCGCCAGGATCCGCACCAGGGTGGTCTTCCCGGCGCCGTTGGGGCCGAGCAGCCCGAGGACCGTACCGGCGTCGGCCGTCAGGTCGACGCCTGCCAGTGCGTCGATGGACCCGAATCGCTTGGTGACCGCGCGTACTTCGATCATCGGCGTTGTCATCGTCCTCCCACTCTCCTCGTCCGGTGGCAGCCTTATCGTCGACGGCTCCCGGCCCGTTGTCTCCACCGGGCCGGGAGCCGTCGTGGGCCATCGAGCCGAAACCGCCGCAGAGCAGGCCACCGAGCGGGGTCACAGAGTCGGCGGCCGAGCGGTTCAGCCGACGGCCCGGGACGTCTGGAACATGGTGTCCAGGGTCACCGGTTCCAGCTTGCGGTCGGCGATGAGCTGCTGGATCTGGTCGAACAACCCGAGGATCGTCTGGTGGTTGGCGTGACCGATCATGATCGTTCCTGGTTGCAGGTAGCGGCGGGCCAGGTCCATGAGCTGTTCGGGGCTGATCAATGTCGAGTCGCCGAAGCTGCCGTTCCACAACAGGATCCTGGTGAAGCCGAGTTCGCCCACCAGGGCGTTGACATGTCCGTTGTGTGCACCGTAGGGCGGTCGGAACCAGGGACGGGAGGCGATGCCGAAGGTCCGCTCGATCCAGTCCTCGTTTTTGTCGATGTCCGCGCGGATCGCGTCGTCCGGGCGACCGAGCAGGTTCAGGTGGGTCCAGGTGTGGTTCGCGATCTGGACCTGGCCGGCTTCGATCAGCGGACGCAGCACGTCGGCGTGGCGATCCCAGATCGCCCGATAGGCGCCGTTGGGCGCGAACGTGATTGGAATGCCGGACCGCCGGGCGAACTCCACGTAGCCGGCCACGGTCTCCGGCGAATAGCCGTCGTCAATTGTGATCGCGATGCGTCGGGTCGGTGCGGGTGCGCCGAATACCACCGACGGGCTGCCGGGCCGGGCCGCCGGGATCGGCGGGAGTGCCCGCTGGGTTGCTGCTCCGGCCTGCGGCGCGGTGGTCTGAACCTCGATGGTCCGCCCGGGTGCGGATGCGGATGCGGATGCGGGTGCGGGTGCGGGTACCGGTTCCGAAATGGGACGCGGCCCGCCGGCAGCGCTGGGTTCCGGTCTCGCAGGGTCGGCCGAGCAGCTGGTCAGGGCCTGCGCCGCGCCGACGGCCAGCAGGGTGAACAGTGTCCGGCGATCCATGGCCGGAACGGTACAAGCAGTTCGAAGAGGGTGTAGTACCGCCGGCGTTCCCCGTGCCGCGGCGAGACGAAGACT
Organism: Protofrankia sp. Cr2; assembly: GCF_963555885.1. Taxonomy (NCBI): domain Bacteria; kingdom Bacillati; phylum Actinomycetota; class Actinomycetes; order Frankiales; family Frankiaceae; genus Protofrankia; species Protofrankia sp. Cr2. The sequence goes on along the minus strand of NZ_CAUVXG010000017.1, from coordinate 57,515 downwards.
TCATCATCGCTGGTCGGCTGGTCGGCTGGTCGGCCGTGGCCCGACGCGGGGTCCCTTGCCCCCGCTGAAGGCCATCTCAAGTAAGTAGTGCGGCTGGCGCGAGGCTGCTGCTATTGTGACGTGCGTCCCATACTTTATTGATTTCGACTCAATAAAGTCAGGCCACGTTCCCGGAGGAGCGCATGGACCGGCGCATGGACCGAAGGACCGGGCTCTACATCGACGGCCGCTGGCGGGCACCGAGCGGTGACGGGACGATCGAGGTCGTCGAGGCTGCGACCGAGGAGACCATCGGCGTGGTGCCGGCGGGCGAGGCTGACGATGTCGCCGCCGCCGTCACCGCCGCCCGGGCGGCCTTCCCGGCCTGGTCGACGAGCCCGATCGAGTCCCGAATCACGCTGCTGCGGGCGCTCGCCGACGGGCTGGACGCACGCGGCGGGCAGCTGGCGACGCTGATGAGCCGTGAGGTCGGCACGCCGCTGGTCACCTCCGAGCGGGTCCAGGTCGGCCTTGGCGTGTCGGTCATCCGCTCGATCGCGGACGCCGCCGAACGGCTGCCCGCCCAGGAGCGGATCGGGTCGTCGATCGTGCTGCGGCTCGCCGCCGGAGTGGTCGGTGCGATCACGCCGTGGAACTACCCGCTGTACCAGCTGACCGCCAAGGTCGCGCCGGCACTCGCGGCCGGATGCACCGTGGTGGTCAAGCCGAGTAGCGTTGCGCCGCTGGCCGCGTTCGTGCTCGCGGACATCGCCCACGAGATCGGTCTGCCCGCCGGTGTCCTGAACATCGTGACGGGCCGTGGGGCTGTGGCCGGGGAGACCCTCGTCAGTCATCCCGAGGTCGACCTGGTCAGCCTGACCGGGTCGAGCGCCGCGGGCGCCCGGGTCGCCCAGCTCGCCGCGCCCGGTATCAAGCGGCTGACCCTGGAACTCGGCGGCAAGTCCGCCTTCATCCTCTGCCCGGACGCCGACCTCGACCGCGCGGTGGACAGCGCCGTGCGCGGCTGCTTCGTCAACAACGGCCAGACCTGCTCGGCGACGACCCGGCTGCTGGTCCCACGCGAACTGCTTGACGAGGTGGAGGAGCGCCTGGTCGCTCTGGTCGGGGCGCACGTGGTGGGCAACCCGCTGGACCCGGCCACCACGATCGGGCCGGTCGCCTCGGCCGCGCAGGCGCGTTCGATCGCGTCCTACCTGGATAAGGCCGCGCACGAGGGCACCGTGCTCGTCGGCGGTCCAGGCCCCGTGCCCGGACTCGACCGCGGGTACTTCGTGCGTCCCACCGTGGTGAGCCGCCTCGGCAACGACGCCGTCCTCGCCCGCGAAGAGATCTTCGGCCCGGTGCTCGCGGTCATCCCGGTCGCGGACGTCGACGAGGCTGTCACCGTCGCCAACGACTCCGACTACGGCCTGTCCGGTGCGGTGTTCGCCGCGGACGACGCCGCCGCGGTTGCGGTGGCGCGCCGGTTGCGCACCGGCCAGGTCGCGATCAACGGCGGCCGGTTCAACGTGCGCGCCCCGTTCGGCGGCTTCCGGCGCTCCGGTGTCGGACGTGAGCTGGGCGAACATGGCTTGGCGGAGTACTTCGAGCTGATGTCGCTACAGCTGCCGGAGGATGCCGGCCGTGCGTCGGGACCGGCCGTGGCATGACCGACGGCGAGTTACAGCATGGGGTTGGGGTTCTCGGCGTGGTACGGGCGCACCCGGGATGTGAGGCCGCGCTCGGCGCGGCGCTCCGGGCCCTGGTCGAGTTCGCCCGCAACGAGCCCGAGACCGTCCTGTTCGCCCTGCATGCCGTACGCGACCGGCCGGGTTCATACGTCCTGTTCGAGCGGTACCGCAACGAGCAGGCGTGGCTGCGTCACCGGCGCAGTTCCGCGATGGAGAGCTTCAAGGACGACATGGAGCGGCTCGTGGCCGAACGTGAGATCACCGTTCTCGTTCCCGACGCCACCTTCGGGCTACCCGACACAGGTGCGCCGAGCAAAGGAGGGGTGCAGTGACCACCGTCGAGGTTCTGCCCGACCTGGCCGAGCTCGCCCGTCAACTGCGTATCGATCTCGTCCGTGCCACCGCCCGCGCCGGTGCCGGGCATCCGACCTCCGGCGCGTCGGCCGCGGACGTGATGGCCGTGCTCAGCTCCCGTTTTCGGTACGACGTCACCGATCCCGCCCACCCGGGCAACGACCGGTTCATCCTGTCGAAGGGCCACGCGTCCACGCTGCTCTACGCCTGGCTGAAGGCGATGGGGGCGATAGACGACGACGAGCTGCTGACCTACGGCCAGCCCGGTAGCCGCCTGGAGGGGCACCCGCGGCCGGTCCTGCCCTGGGTGGACGTCGCGACCGGCTCGCTGGGCCAGGGTGTCGCCGCAGGCGTCGGACTGGCGCTGGCGCTGGCCCGCCTTGAGGCGAGCCCGGCGCGGGTGTTCGTCCTGTGCGGGGACAGCGAGCTGGCCGAGGGCTCGGTATGGGAGGCGTTCGAGCACGCCGCTCACTACCGGCTTGACAATCTCGTCGTCATCGTCGACGCCAACCGGTTGGGCCAGCGCGGCCCGACCATGGTCGACGGCGACACTGCGGTGTATGCACGGCGCGCCGAGGCGTTCGGCTGGCGGGCCGTCGAGGTCGACGGTCATGATCTGGCAGCGCTTGACCAGGCGTTTGGTGAGGCGTTGTCGCCCGACGGCCGCCCGGTGGCGATACTCGCGCGTACGGAGAAGGGCCACGGCCTGGGATCCGTCGCCGGCGCGAACGGTTATCACGGCCGTCCGTTGGCCGACCCCGACGCCGCACTCACGCTGCTCGGGAACTCCCCGAACGCGCGGATCGTGCCCCCGCCGCCCGGCGCGGTGACCCGGGTCACGCGGCGGATCGGGGCTCCGACGCTGCCGCGCTACGAACCCGGCTCGGTCGTGCCCACCAGGCTCGCCTATGGTCAGACTCTTGTCGCCCTTGGTGATGCCCGCGACGACATCGTCGTGCTGGACGCGGAGACCAACAACTCCACCTACGCCGAACTGTTCGCCGTGGCGCATCCCGACCGCTATTTCGAGATGTTCATCGCCGAGCAGCAGATGCTTGCGGCGGCCGTGGGATTCGCGGCCCGCGGCTTCACCCCGTTCGCGTCGACCTTCGCGGCCTTCACAACCCGCGCGTTCGAGTTCGCCCGGATGGCCGCCATCGGCCGGACCGCGGTACGGCTGTGCGGCTCGCACGCGGGGCTGTCGGTAGGCGAGTCCGGCCCGTCGGGGATGGGTCTGGAGGACATCGCGTGCTTTCGCGCGGTGGCCGGCTCCACCGTGCTCCAGCCCTGCGACGCCAATCAGACCGCAGCACTTGTCGCGGCGGCTGCGGACATCGCCGGCTTCACCTACCTGCGGACGACGCGGGGTGGCACACCTGTGATCTACGCTCCCGGTGAGGTCTTCCCGATCGGTGGCAGCAAGGTTCTCGCCGCGGGTCCGGCTGACGCGGTCACCCTTGTCGGGTCCGGAGTGACCGTGCACGCGGCGCTCGCGGCCCGGGACATCCTGGCGCGCACCGGTGTGGCGGCCAGGGTCGTCGACTGCTATTCGATCAAACCGATCGACGCCGCGACCCTTACCCGCGCCGCGAGCGAAACCCGGTTGGTGGTCACCGTCGAGGACCACTACCGCGAAGGCGGTCTGGGTAGCGCCGTGGCTGACGTCCTGGCCACGGCGGGATCGGCGACCCCGCTGCGGATCCTCGCTGTACCCGAGGTCCCCACGTCCGGGCCGGCCGCGGCGCTCACCGCATGGGCAGGGCTGGACGCCGCCGGCATCGCAGCCGCGGTCGTGGCCTCCCTGGCCGCCGCGGAACAGACGGTGAGCTGATGTCGGCAGACAACAGCGACAACCAGACGCCGGGCACGGTCGTCGTGACCGGAGCGGCCCAGGGCATCGGACGCGCGTTGGCCCACCGCCTCGCCCACGACGGCCACACGTTGGTGCTCGTCGACCTCGCGGCCGAGTCGCTGCACCGTGTCGCCGATGATCTCGGCGCCCGCGCGGTCGTGCTCGACGTCACCGATGCGGACGCGGTCGCATGCCTGGTGCAGGCCGCGCCGGACTGCACGATGCTGGTGAACAACGCCGCCCTCGTCATCGAAGGCGCGCTGGCGGACACCAGGGCCGCGGACGCGCGCAGAGTCCTCGACGTCAACGTCGTCGCGCCGTTGCTGGTCTCCCAGACGCTGGCGCCGATCATGGCGGCCCAGGGCGGCGGCAGCATTGTGAACCTCTCCTCGGTCACTGCCCGTTACCACCCGCCCGGGACCGGGCTGTACAGCGCGTCCAAGGCCGCGCTGGAAGGGCTGACCCGGGCACTCGCGGTGGAGCTCGGGCCGCTGGGTATCCGCTGTAACGCGGTGGCGCCCGGCACGACCCCGACCCCGGGGTCCGACGTCCACTACGGCGACGAGAACGCGCGGATGCGGCGGGCGGCGGTGCTGCCGCTGCGCCGGCTCGGCACGGTCGACGACATCGCCGAGGCCGTGGTGTTCCTGCTCTCGCCGCGCGCAAGCTATGTGACCGGCGAGGTTCTCGCTGTCGACGGTGGCTACACGGTCGCGGGCGGCCACTTCTTCCGGCTTGCTCGGTCCACCCGAGATGGAGACAGCAGATGACCATCGACGCCCGGTCGTGTCCGTTTCCCGGGCTTGACCTGTCCAGCCCGCAATTCCTCGCGGCGCCGGAGGACTGGTACGCCCGGATGCGGGAGCAGGCACCGGTCTGCTTCGCGCCGGGCAACGGCTGGTACGTCGTTGCCAGCGCCGAACTCGTCCGCGAGGTCCTGCGTGACACGCAGACCTTCTCCTCCGCGGGCCTGAGCAAGCATGCACCGCCGCCGCCGGAGGTCGCCGAGGAGGTGGCCGCGATCCGCGCCCGCGGCTGGCCCTACGTTCCGGCGCTCGGGACCAATGATCCGCCCCGGCACACCCAGTTGCGCAAGCTCGTCAACAAGGCGTTCACCCCGCGGGCGCTGGCCTGGATGGAGCCGCTGGTCCGCCAGACCGCCGATAATCTTGCCGCTGCGTTACCCGACGGTGAGCAGGTCGACTTCTACGCCGCATTCGCGGAGCCGCTGCCGGCCTGGGCGATCTGTCGGGTGCTGGGGCTGGCTGACTCACGCCGTGGCGATGTCCGACGGTGGACGCTCGCGGCCACGGCGACGATCGGTGCCCGGCCGGACGCGGCAGGCTGGATCAGTACCGAGGAGGACCTCCTCGACTACCAACAGGCGATCGCCGCCGAGGTCGACCGGTGCCGCGAGGAGCCGGGGGAGGGACTGCTGTCGCAGCTGGTGGTCGCCGCCGACGACGTCGGACCCGGCGAGGAGCCGATCGAGCTGGCGAACCTGCTCACGTTGGTACGTGAGCTGCTGGTCGCCGGGAACGAGACGACCGGTCGGCTGATCGCGGCAGCGGTGTACCTGCTGGACCGGCACCCGGGGGAGTGGGATCGGCTGCGGGCCGACCCGCAGCGGGCGGGCGCGATCGTGGAGGAGGCGTTGCGGTGGTCGACCCCGACCCAGGTTGCCTACCGCCGCGTCACCCGGAACGTCCGGCTCGGCGGTGTCGACATTCCCGCCGGATCCCGCCTGGTGGTGTCCTTCGCCTCCGCCAACCGGGACCTGCTGGCTTTCGTCGATCCCGACGGTTTCGATCCCGACCGTCCGGGCGCACGGGCCCATCTGGCTTTCGGCCAGGGCCCGCACATGTGCGTGGGCGCCGGGCTTGCCCGCATCGAGGGCGTGACGGCCCTGCAGGTACTCGCGGAACACGTCGACTCTCTTGCTGTGGTCAACCCCGGGCACCTCAGTTACACCCCGAGTTTCATGGTGCGGGGCCTGGACTCGTTGCCCGTGATCGTGCGCCGCCGCCACACCCTGCGGGATGCCGCGCAGTGACCGTCTCCTGGTACAGGTGTCCTCGTCCCGCTATCGTGCCCATTATCTGTATGTGATGTAAAGAAACTTCGTGGCTTGACCATGTTCTCGAGGAGGGGGTCCGCATGTCGACCCGACGTCCGTTCCGTTTCGCTGCCCAGAGCTACCGGGCGGCTGATGCCCGGGAATGGAAGGACACGGTCCGCCGGGTCGAGGAGTTGGGCTATTCGGCCCTGCACGTCTGCGACCACTACATCGGGGCCGGGCCGGCGATGGATCCCACCGGTCATCGGCCGGTGACGCTCGCGCCGGTGCCGGCCATGGCCGTGGCCGCCGAGGTCAGCTCCGTGCTGCGGATCGGCTGTCGCATGTTCTGCGTGGGTTACCACCAGCCGGTGGTGCTGGCCAAGGAGATCGCGACGCTCGCGGTCCTGGCCGAGGGTCGGATCGAGGCCGGCCTGGGCGCCGGCTGGCTGGAGGCCGAGTACGTCGCGATGGGGGTGCCCTTCGACAGCGGGGCGCACCGGGTCGACCTCCTGGCCGAGGTGCTGGAACTGCTCGACATGTGGTTCGCCGGCAAGGATGTCGCCGTGGACGGTGGCCAGGTGCGGGCAGCGGGCTTCGCCCCGCTACCCGTCCCGAAGCTGCGGCCGCCGCTCATGGTCGGCGGCGGCTCGCCGCGGGTGCTGCGCCTGGCCGGCGAGCGCGCCGACATCGTCAGCATCAACTTCGACAACCGGTCCGGGGTCATCGGACCGGCCAGCATCGCGGGTTCCGGGCCGGAGCAGACCCACCGCAAGCTGGCCTGGGTCCGCCAGGGCGCGGGAGAGCGGTTCGACGACATCGAGCTGGAGACCGCGGCCTACTTCGTCGCGATCGAGGGTGCGGCGGGAACGACCGAGGCCGAATTGTCGGCCCAGACCGGCCTGGACGCGGCGGGTCTACGCGCGTTCCCGCACGCGTTGGTGGGTTCGGTGGACGAGATCTGCGACCAGCTTGAGCGACGGCGCGAGGAGTACGGCTTCTCCTATATCACCGTCGGCGACCGGGTGCTCGACGCTTTTGCGCCCGTGGTCGCACGGCTGACCGGTTGCTGAGAAACGGACTCACGGGTGCAGAACGCCACGGTTACCGTCGGTCCAGATGCGGGTGAGCTCCCGGCGGGCGAAGCGCCAGCCCTCGGGCGTGCGGCGCAGCTGGTCGTCATAGCGCGCGGCGATGGTGTAGAGCTCGCCGTCGGGCGCGTCGTGCCGCACGTGCTGGGCGTGGACGTAGGCGGTGTGCTCGGCGGTGTCGCCGTGCACCCGCACCACCGAGTTGGTGACCTGATGCTGGGTGGCGTCCAGCGGTTCGAGCACGGACCGCAGCGATTTGATGATTGCGTTCTGGCCGGTCAGGTCGCCGACGGACCCGCCATAGGTGCACACCGCGTCGTCGGTGAACAGGCTGTCCAGGGCTGCCCAGGTCCTGGTGTCCAGGGCGGTGGCATAGGCCGCCACCACGTCGAGGATGGCGACCCGGTCGGCGAGTTCGGTGATCTGTCGGGCGAGCGCTGCTGGTGCGGGGCCTGTTGTCATGGTGCCCGACCGTACCGCCGGTCGGCATAGTTTGTCATGGGTGAATACAGAAAGTCCATCCAGATAAGATCTTTTCCGATGAAAGCGAGGACGCCGATGGTGACGCCGCCGGTACGGGGCTGGGAAGATCTCTCCGCTTTCACGCTCGACGACGACGGCGAGGCGGAGCTGCTCGCGCAACAGACGGAGTGCACCGTGGTCTGGGTGAACGCGACGGGGCATCCCCTCGGCGCGGTGGTCAACTACATTTTCCGCCGGGGTCGTTTCTGGGTGACGGCCACGGACTGGCGGCCGCGGGTCGCAGCGATGCGCCGTGACAACCGGGTTTCCGTCGTGGTGAGTAGCAAGGGCTCCGGCATCCCGCAGCGACGCTCGCTGACCTGGCGGGGGTTGGCCGTCGTCCACGACGACCGTGCGACCAAGGACTGGTTTCTGCCGGAGTTCGCCGCGGCCATGCGGCCCGGTGAGCCGGCCAAGCAGGCGGAGTTCGCCCGGTTGCTCGATTCGACGGCCCGGGTGATCATCGAGGTCGTCCCGCAGCGGCGTACCGGCTTCGACGGGGCGAAGATGTGGGCCAGCGCACCGCAGGCGGCACCCGACGACCTGGCCACCGGGTGAGCGCGGGCCTGGACGCACCCGCGCCGGACGATCTTGACGGCGTGACGCTGTCTTTTCATTCACTGCCGCCGGTGGAGCTGCGGCGGCGGGTCCGGGTGGCGCGTGCCGCCGGTTTCACCTCCATCGGCCTGAGCCTGAGCTGGCTGCGCGGTTGGCTCGCGGACGGGCACGACCTGGCCGAACTGGAGGACCTGCTCGGCGAGTCCGGCGTCATGGCCGGGGAGCTGGAGACGTTGCGCCCGTTCGGCGTGCGGCCGGATGCGGCCGAGGACCTCTGTTGGACGGTCGCGGAACGACTGCGGATTCCCTACGTCGGGGCCATCGGTTCCTACGACGGTGGTTGGGACGACGCGGTGGCCCGGTTTGCTGCGCTCTGTGACCGGGCGATGGGCGTGGGCGGGGGAGTCGTGGTCGGGATCGAGTTCCTGCCGTTCACCAATCTGCCCGACGCGGCCACAGCGGCGTCGTTGGTGCGCACCGCCGGTCGTCCCAATGGCGGGGTCTGTGTGGATGTCTGGCATGTCTACCGTGGCGGCCAGACCATAAACGATCTTAACGGCAGCCTGTGGCCATCCGTCGTGCGGCTGCAGCTGTCCGACGGACCGTTGGTGGCCGAGGACGACGACTTGTTGGCCGACTGCCTGGCCAACCGGCGGCCACTGGGTGACGGCGAGTTCGACCTGACTGGCCTGCTCGCGGCCGCAGCCCGCCATTGCCCGGAAGCGGGCTTGTCGGTCGAGGTCATCTCGTCTCGGCTGCGGGAGGAGCCGCCCGAACAGGTCCTACCGTTACTCGCCGGCGGGCTGCGATCACTGTTGCGGGGCCGCGATCAGCCCACCCCGGCTTGATCGTCCATTGTTGATTATTTGTTACTTACTGTTGACAATCTATAGTTTCTTGGCTGTGATGGGTGACCCAGGATGCGCGGTCCGGGAACCTGGGCCTCCGGCGGTGCGGAGGATCATGATCGCACCTCCGTTGGCCGTTTAGGAGGTTGGCGAATTGGCTAACGGTTCTGTCAGCGCACCGTCCGGTGCTGATGGCGGGGCGTCCGTCACGGTCGTCACCGGCGGTGCCAGCGGTATCGGCGAGGCCACCGCCCGGCTGCTCGTCGAGCGCGGTGGCCGGGTCGCGATAGCCGACATCCAGGACGACCGGGGTGATGCGCTCGCGCGGGAGCTCGGGGAGCGGTATCGGGGTGACGTGGCGATGTATCTGCACTGTGACGTCACTGCGGAGCCGGACGTGGCCGGTGCGGTCGACGCGGCCGTGGCGCGCTGGGGCCGTCTCGACGGCATGTTCAACAACGCGGGCATCGTCGGCGCTGTCGGACCGCTGGAGAGGACCCCGGTGCAGGAGTGGGACTTCACCATCGCCGTCCTGCTGCGGTCGGTCTTCCTGGGCATGAAGCACGCGGCGCGGGTGATGAAGCCCGCGGGGCGGGGCGCGATCGTCAGCACGTCCAGCGTCGCCGGAGTCATGGGCGGGTTGGGGCCGCACGCCTACGCCGCGGCGAAGACGGCGGTGGTCGGGCTGACCCGCAACGCCGCCGCCGAACTGGGCGCGTACGGCATCCGGGTGAACGCGATCGCTCCCGGTCGGGTCGCGACTCCCCTGGTCGCCACCCTCCACACCCTGGGTTCGGGCGAGGAGACTCCTGATCCCGACCAGCTCGCCCAGACCCGCGAGACTCTCGCGCAGAAGTCTCCGCTGGCCGGCCGGGCCTGCCTGCCCGAGGACATCGCCGCCGCCGCGGTCTGGCTGCTCGGGGAGGAGTCCGGGTACATCAGCGGCCAGACGATCGCCGTCGACGGCGGCCTGACCACCGGCAGCCCGCCGGCGGCGCAGGCGGGCTCCCACCGGTTCGCCCAGCGTGTTCCCCTGATTCGAGAAGCTGGAAGGCGAGGACTGTGACCGCGATGTCGCCATCGGCTCCCTCGGCGGTCATGACCCAGGCGTTGGAGGTCGGGATCGTCGTCGCCGACCTGGCCGGTATGGTCCGCTTTTACACCGAGGCGCTGGGATGTAGCGAGGTACACCGTTCCGATGTCCCGGCCGAGCTCAACGCGCAGCTGGGCCTGGGCGGGGCGACCACGGTGGTCTGGCTACGCACACCGTGGGGAGAACGGATCAAGCTGGTGCGTCCCGCCGCCGACACGGCTGCGGTCACACCTGCCGTGCCGATCGCCACCCGCCGCGGCCTTGCCTACCTGACCTTGTACGTCACCGACGCCGCAGAGGTCGCCGAGCGGATGCGCCACGGGGGAGCGAGCCCGCGCTCGGACCCGGCGCTGGTCGAGGCGAGCGGGCGGCGGATCGCCTTCTGGGCCGATCCCGAGGGTAACGTCATCGAGCTGGTCGAGGATCTTCGGCAGGCCCGGTGAGCCCGGCTGCGGGGAGTCGGGCACGCCTCCCGGACTTTCTGTTGACAACACATAGTTAGTGCCATGTAATGGCCGTCACATCAATGACGGCCATCACATGGTTGTCCGTACTGACGCCTGGCGTCAGGTGAGAAGGGACGCGTCGTGCAGAGCTGGGTCGCAGACTGGGAGCGCAGCCCGCGGCTGCCCCATTACACCAGGGCGAATGCGGGCGAGACGCTGCCCGAGCCCGCGAGCCCGCTGGGCTGGACGCTCGCATATGTGCACGTGCTGCGGGCCTGGCGGCAGGGCTTCATCGACATCGGCGTCTACCGCGAGGATGAGCTGTCGATCGACCGGCCCGAGATCGCGGGGCTCTTCGGGAGCTACTTCTACCTGAACCTGTCCCACATGAGGCTGTTCTCCCTGCGCCTGGGCATGCCGGTGGAGCAGACCGACCTGGCCTTCGTCGGCCAGCGCCCCGACATCCCCCCCTACGTTTCCCATCCCGACCACGTGGACGCCGAGCGCTCGGCGGCTGCCGGCGCCTCGGTGCAACGGTTGCTCGCGGCCACGGAGTTCACCGATGCTGTGGCGGACCGCGAGCGTGTGCTGGCGATGCGCCGTGACCGGCCCGACCTCACGGCCCTGTCCGACGCCGAGCTGGTCGTCCGGGTCCGGGCGCTGCTCGACGAGAGCGAGAAGAGCATCTTCTACCGGCACCTGGTCTCCACCCTCCCTGCGAGCTTCGGGCCCGGCATCCTCGGACCGCTGTGCGAAAGCGTGGGCCGCGGTGGCGATCTGCTCGATCTGATCAGCGGCATCGGCGACATCGACTCCGCTTCGCCGGCGGTGGGGTTGTGGAACCTGTCGCGCATCGTGGTGGGGTCCGGCGAGCTGGCCGCGTTGTTCGACAAGGGCTCGGCCACAGTGGCCGCCGCGCTGGACGGGGATGCCACCGGCGACGTCGGCGCGTTCCGTGACGCCTTCGCCGTGTTCCTCGGCGACTACGGTGATCGTGGCCCCAACGAGTGGGACATCCATTCCCTGCCGTGGGAGGTGGATTCGACCGCGGCGCTCACCCTGGTCGACCGGCTTCGCAACAGCCCGGACTCGCACTCGCCGGCCGTGCGCCACGAGGCGCTCGCCGCTCGCCGGGCGCAGACTGCGGTGGAGATCCGCACGGTGCTCGCTGACAACGCCGAGGCGCTGGCCACGTTCGACGTGGGCATGCAGGCCGTCGACGTCTGGATGCCCGCGCGGGAACGCACCAAGGCCAACTGTGTCGCCGCCCTGCACGAGATTCGGATGGCGATCCGTGAGCTCGGGCGCCGCGGTGTCGTGGCCGGCCGTTTCGGTCGGCCCGAGGACGTCATGATGTTGCTCGCGGATGAGCTCGACGCCTACCTCGCCGACCCGGGCCGGTTCACCGAGGTCATCGCGCGGCGGCTGGTCGAATACGGCGAGCTCGCCGAGCTGGAGCCGCCGTTCTTCGTCGCGGAGGACCCCGATATCGACAGCTGGCCGCGCCGGGACCGGGAGCGTCCGGAGCCGGCGGTCGTGGGGGATGTGTTCACCGGCGTCGGAGGCAGCCACGGGACCTACACCGGCCGCGTTCGGGTGGTCACCGATCTGGCCGAGTGTGACGCTCTCGAACCCGGCGAGGTCCTCGTCTCCCCGATCACGGACGCGGCGTGGACGCCGCTGTTCCTCGTGGCCGGCGCGGCCGTGGTGGACGTGGGCGGGCTCAACAGCCACGCGGTCGTGGTCTGCCGGGAGCTCGGCATACCGTGTGTCATCTCGGTGGGGGACGGCACGTCGCGGCTGCGCGACGGTGTCGAGGTGACGGTGGACGGCAACGCCGGCACTGTCACGGTGCTCTCGGCCGCCGCGGCCACCACCGAGGTCTGACGCCCGTCCGCGAGCCTGTCCGCCCGCGAACCCGTCCGCGTTTCATCGTCCACCCGCCCGCATATCGGGTCTGTACTCCTGAACCACTCGCAGTGGGTGATGTACCGCAGCCCTGGGTGGACAGAATCGGTGACGGAGAAGCTCCGGGCTGATGTCGCACGGCTCGTGGTGGTGCCGCTCGCGCACACCATCACCGATGGGCGACAGGGCGACGGACACGGTCGCAGACGACAAGGTGGCGGATGATGGCTGATCAGGAATATGACCGGGGATTCCAGCCCAGTCGAGGACTCCTGATAGGCGGGGGTCTGCTCGTCGGGATCGGTGGCCTGTTGGGGGCCACGGGCATGGTTGTGCTCAGCGTCGCGGTGGTGTCGGCGACCCGGCGGTGGGCGGAGCAGCTGGAGGTGCCGCCCAGCGAGATCGCGAAACTCAAGGTGGCGCAGGCCAGGGCGGCCACCTCAGCGGCCACATCAGCCGGCGCCGACGCCTGGCGCGGTGGAACTTCCGGCGGCTCGCCGTCTTCGCCGTCCTGACGCTCCCGGGAAACGATGTGAATCTGATGCTATGGGAAGAGCATCAGATTCACATCGTTCAGAGCGCCCGGCAATAGAGGTGTGGATCAAGGAACGGGACTGGGACGCGTGGATCGCGAGGTGCGAGGTCGGATGACCCGTCGTGCTCGCGACAGTGGCGCTTGGATCTCCCAATCGGGACTTACCGTCGGGAACCGTGAGTGTCTATGCTCAATCCCGACGCCGAGTGGGAGAGTGCATGGCCGATCAGATCATGCTGGGCAAGACGGCCCGGGTCACCGGGACGATCATGCCGGGTGTGGTGGGCGAGGTGATGGTCTCCGTGCGCGGGGGTGCGGAGGCGTTCCACGCCTACGCGGCTGAGGATGGTGTGACGATCGCGGTCGGAGCGCGGGTCCTCGTCGTGGAGTATCACCCGCCCCGTACCGTTTTCGTCACCAGATTGTGAATAGGCCTGTGCTGTTCCCGCTGTTCCCGCCGGGCCGGCCGGTGTATTCCCGTAATCTCGGCGGTCCATGATCTCAACAGAGGAGATCCAATGATCCCGATCCTCATCGCAGCGGGTGTGGGCATCATCTTCGTCGTGGGCATCGTCAAGTTGATGTGGCGCGTGGCGGAACCTAATGAAGCCTTGATCATTTCAGGTTTACGAGCATACCGGAACCCGGACAATGCCGTGGCCGAAAGCCTCGGTTTCAAGATTGTGACCGGGAAGGGGGTCCTGGTCATGCCGGGCGGACAGAATGTCCGTCGCCTCTCCCTGGACCTGCAGGCCGCCCAGTTGAGCGTCGACTGCGTCACGCAGCAGGGAATCCCCGTGGGTGTGCGCGGTGTGGTGATCTTCAAGGTCGGGGACGATTACGCGTCGATCGCCAATGCCGCCCGCAGGTTCCTCGACCAGCAGAACAAGATGGAAGCCCGGGTGCACAATGTGTTCGCCGGTCATCTGCGGGCGATGGTCGGCCAGCTCACCATCGAGGATATGATCAGGGATCGGGAGAAGTTGACGGCCCTGACCCGGGCGAGTTCCGGCACGGAGATGCAGAAACTCGGCCTGATCGTCGACTCCCTGCAGATCCAGGAGATCGACGACCCCACCGGCTACATCAAGAACCTCGGGCGTCCTCATGTCGCCGCCGTGGCCTCCCAGGCGCGGATCGCCGAGGCCCAGGCCGATCGGGAGGCGACCGAGCAGGAGCAGATCGCCGCCGCGCTCAAGGCCGAGGCGGCCCGCAACAGCGCCATCAAGCAGTCGGGTTTCCAGGCTGAGGTCGATGAGGCCGCCGCGCGGGCGCAGCAGGCCGGCCCACTGGCCGAGGCAACCGCCCACCAGCAGGTGGTGGTCGAGCAGACCAAGGTCGCCCAGCTGGAGGGTGACCGGGAGGAACAGCGCCTGCAGGCGACGGTCCGCAAGCCGGCGGACGCCCGCGCCTACGAGCAGACCACCCTGGCGCGTGCCAGTCGCGACGCACAGATCAGCGCGGCGGAGGCGAGCGCCCAGGAGACAACGCTGGTGGCTGCGGCGCAGGCCGAGTCGACCCGGATCGTCGGCGATGCTGACGCTCATGCCCGGCGCGCGATTGGTGAGGCTGATGCCGCTACCCTGGCGGCGAAGGGACTGGCGGAGGCCGAGGCGATCAGAGCCCGAGCGGACGCCCTTTCGGTGAACCAGGATGCGGTGATCGGCCAGCAGCTCGCCGAGCAGTGGCCGGCCATCGTCGAGGCGGCGGCGAAGCCCTTCGGTGACGTCGACCAGATGATTCTCCTCAACGGCGCGACCGGTATCGCCGAACTGCTGACCCAGGCATTATCCCAGGGCAGCGCTGGCTTTCAGCTCGCACGGTCGCTGCTCTCGGGCCAGTCACAGTCCGGCCAGTCACAGTCCGGCCAGTCACAGTCCGGCCAGGCACCGGCCGGTCGTTCACCGGCCGACAACGGATCCGTGAGCATTCCGGCACCGACATCCGCCCCACCGGCAGGCGAGCCTGACAAATAGAAAACCATAGACAACTGCAGATTATCGGGGACAGAAGATGGATAAATGGCGGCGGGATCGCCTGCGATGCTCGCGGGGAACGATGTGAATCTGATGCTGTGGGAAGAGCATCAGATTCACATCGTTGAGCCGTTCGGGTCGGCAGACATCAGGCCCCGACGATGCGCTCGGCCAGCGCGGCGGTCTCCCGCAGGAATCGGCGCTGCCCGAGCCCTTCGAGGACGGCGTCCTCGGCCAGCCAGGATGCCGCCGCCGTCTCGACCAGCGAGAGCAGACCGGTCGCCATCACCCCGGCTTCCGCGGGCCGGATCCGTCGTTCGGGGGACGTCCTCGCGCCCACCGCCTGGGTGAACAGCTCCATAAGCTCGACCCGGGTCTCCCGGCGCAGCGCCTCGGCGGCGAGGTTCGCCCCGGACGAGGTCACGAAGTAGACCGTCGCCGCAGGTCGGTGCTGCTCCAGCCAGCCCAGCAGCCCGGTCAGAAGGCCACCGATGGCCTCGTCGTCACCGGACCTGGCGGTGACCCGGGCGTCCAATTCGGCGACAAGAGCCCTGCTGAAGGTGTGCATGGCCTCGAGTAGAATATCGATCTTGGATGGGAAATGGTAGTAGACCGCAGCCGAGGTCATCCCAGCCTCGTCCGCGATGTCGGCGACGGTCACCGTTTCCAGACCGCGCATGGCAAACAGTCGCGTGGCGGCGTCGATCACGTCGCTGCGTCGGGACGGTCGGTGAGCGGGCCGTTTGGGGCTACCGTTCCCGTCGGAGCTATCAGTCATGTGACGCCGATTCTCCCAACCGGCTGGTGGCCCCGGGGGCTCCGGGATCTGTTGGGTCATCATGGTCCGGCCGGTGCGGCATCGTGTCAGGAGGTTCGCTGTGACCGAGCTTGCGGAGCTGCCGGAGCGGGGTAGACAGCCCGCACACCGTCCCTCCAGGCGCCAGTCGATCGTTACCGCCGCCATCGGGGTTTTCGCCCGTAAGGGCTTCGACGCGGCCGGCATCCAGGATATCGCCGAGGCGGCGCAGGTCGTCCCGACGGCGGTGTACTACCACTTCTCCGGCAAGGAGGAGCTCTTCGACGTCGCCCTGCGTCGGGTTGTGGGCGCGATCAACGCCGTTGTCGCGCAGGCACGGTCCGACGACGAACCGGGCGACATCATCGCGCTGCATCGGGTCACCGACGCGGTCTGGGACTGGATCGAGGCGCATCCCGACGAAGCGCGCCTGCTCTACCTGCACATGCCCGGCGCCACCCAGCAGGCCCGGGTGTTGCGGCGGGACTTCGAGGAGCTGCACATCCAGCGGTCGTTCGATTACATCGTCTCCTCCCGGATGCCCACGACGCGGCGCTCCGCCGCAGCCAAGCACGCGACCCAGACGCTCGCCGTGCGTACCCTCACCCATCTGCTGATGGCCATCCATCCGATGCGCATGGATGACGGTCCGCTCAGCCGCCAGCCACCGAAGGCCCTGCGCCGGGCCTTGGACGCCATGTCCGAACGGATACTCACCGTCGACTGAGAGTCGAGTCGTCGACTGAGTGCCGCGTTTCAGCGCGCCCGGCCCCGCACCCGATGCGACCAGATGTTGGCGCGGCGGGCGACTCCAGTTACTGTTGCCGCCATCACAAAAGTAACTCCAGAAAGAGCGCCGTGCCCTCGGTCGCTCTCAGACGAGGAGTCGGATGGTGGCTACTCCCGTGCTCCGCGTGCGACGGCTGTCGAAGACGTTCCCCGGGCAGCGCGCCCTGGTGGACGTCGACATCGACGTCGAGCCCGGTGAGATACGTGCGCTGGTCGGTCAGAACGGCTGCGGCAAGTCGACGTTGATCAAAATATTGGCCGGCTTCCACGAGCCGGATGCAGGCAGCGAGGTCATGGTCGCCGACCGGCCGCTGTCATTCGGTGACCCCGTCTCCTCGGATGCCGCCGGACTGCGTTTCGTCCACCAGGATCTCGGTCTCGTCGCGGCCCTTGACACGGTCGACAACCTGGCGCTCGGCCACGGCTACGAAACGGGCCGGCTCGGCCTGATTCGCTGGCGCCAGGAACGGGCCGGGGCCCGGACGGCAGTGCGCGACCTCGGCTACGACTTCGACATCAGCCGGCCCGTGGGTGCTCTGGCGGCGAGCGAGCGGACCGCGGTCGCGGTGGCGCGCGCGCTGTCGCGGCACGCCACACCGCCGCGGGTGCTCGTCCTCGACGAGCCAACGGCCAACCTGCCGGCCGCCGAGGCGCAGCGCCTGTTCGCGCTCGTCCGCAGCGTGCGCGATGCCGGCGTCGCGGTCATCTTCGTCTCGCATCATCTGGACGAGGTCTTCGGGCTCTGCGACACCGTGAGCGTGCTGCGCGACGGCGCTCTGGTCACCACCCGGCCCACCGCCGGGCTCGACGAGGCCGACCTGGTCGAGCTGATGATCGGCCGCAAGCTGGCGCAGTACGACGTGCCGCCGGCCGATGCGGCCCACCAGGGTGAGGTGGCCCTCGACGTCCGCACCCTGGAGACCACCGCCCTGCGCGGGGTCGACCTGACCGTGCACTCCGGGGAGGTCGTCGGCATCGCCGGCCTCACCGGCTCCGGCCGTGAGGAGTTGGCGCTCGCGCTGTTCGGCGGCTGTGCGCGCGGTGGGGTCGTGGCCGTCGCGGGCACGACCGTTCCGCAGCTGCGTCCAGACCTTGCCATGCGCTATGGCATGGGGCTCGTGCCTGCCGAGCGGCACGCCAACGCGGCGTTCCTCGAGGCGGACCTGCAGGAGAACGTCGTGGTGGCGAGCCCCACCGCGTTCAGCCGCCGAGGCGTGCTTCGCCGGGGCAGCGAGCGGTCGGACGTCGCCCGCTGGCTGGACCGGTTGAACGTGGCGCCGGCCGATACCGAACGGGCCATGTCGACGCTGTCCGGTGGCAACCAGCAGAAGGTCGTCCTGGCCCGTTGGCTGCGTCGCGAGCCTCGGGTCCTGGTCCTGGACGAACCCACTCAAGGCGTCGACATCGGGGCGAAGGCCGAGATTCATGCACTGGTCGACCGGGCCGCGGCCGACGGTGCGGCTGTCGTCGTGGTCTCCACCGACCATGACGAACTGGCGCGGCTGTGCGGACGCGTGCTCGTCCTCGCGGGCGGCCGTGTCGTGGACGAGTTACACCGCGCCGACCTGCACGCGGACCGCATCACGGCCGCAGCGGTCGGTCACACCCTCAGGAGCGCGTCATGACGACAGAAGCAGCGCAACCAACGAATGCCGCCGGGGTCGCCGGCACCGCTGTCACTGCCGGGGTCACCGCTGCCGGCCCGGACCCGCAACCGGGCGCGGTCAGCCGCCGGCTGCCAAGGCCGAAGTTCGGGCTCGATCGGTTCAGCGGTCTGTATGTCTGGCTTTTGATCATCATAGTGTTCGGCAGTTGGCTGCCGGACACCTTCCTCAGAAGCGACAACTTCCAGATCATCGCCGGGGACCAGGCGATAACCGCGATGCTCGCCCTGGGATTGATCGTACCGCTGGCCGCGGGCGTGTTCGACCTGTCCTGCGCGGCGACGCTCGGGTTCGCCGTCGCGGTGGTCACCTGGCTGCTCCAGCAGGGGGTCAACCCCGTTCTCGCGGTACTGCTCGCGATCGGCTCCGGCGCGTTCATCGGGTTGATCAACGGTCTGGTCGTGGTGCGGCTGAACGTGGACTCCTTCATCGCCACGCTCGGCATGAGCAGTATTCTTGCCGCCGCCGCCTACTGGGTCACTGATGGTGAACAGATTGTCAACACCGCATCGAAGACCTTCCTTGACGCCGGTAGCACCCGGTTGTGGGGGATCTCGCTGCCCTTCTACTACATGGTGCTGCTTGCGGTGATCCTCTACGTCGTCATCGACCACACACCGGTGGGCCGCTACCTCTACGCGGCGGGTGGCAACCCGCAGGCCGCTCGCCTGGCCGGGCTGCGGGTTGCCCGGATCACGTGGGGTGCGCTCATCATCTCGGCGACGATCGCGGCGCTGACCGGCGTCATCCTCGCGGCCAAGCTGGGCTCCGCATCCCAGGATGTGGGGCCCCCGTACCTGCTGCCGGCCTTCTCGGCGGTGTTCCTCGGCTCTACCCAGATCAAGGCCGGGCGGATGAACGTCCTCGGCACGCTGGTTGCGATCTACCTCCTCGCGACCGGCGTCAAGGGCCTGCAGCTCGCCGGATCGCCGTCCTACGTCAACAACCTCTTCAACGGGCTTGCGTTGATCATCGCGGTGGCGCTGGCGGCCCGTACCCATCGGCGGCGTTGATCGGCGGCGCTGACGAGCGAGGCTGGCAGGCTCCGCGGTGGCCGCTCGATGCAAGTAACTTGACACGCTCCTAAGTAAGTGAGAGTGTCCGCCGTCACATCACATTTTGATGGGTTACGGCCGGTAGGTCGCGCTTGATAGATCACGCCGATCGCCCGGGGGGGCGCGTCCACCCGGCCGTCCGGCACGCGAGCCCCCGACGCAGACGACGGCAACAGGAGGAAAAGGTTTCATGAGAACGACTTCCCGCACGAGGGTCGGGGCCGTGGCGGTGGCTGCGGCCACAGCGTTATTCGCCGCGGCGTGCGGCAGCAGCGACTCCTCGTCGACCTCGTCGACCTCGC
Source organism: Protofrankia sp. Cr2 (assembly GCF_963555885.1). NCBI lineage: Bacteria > Bacillati > Actinomycetota > Actinomycetes > Frankiales > Frankiaceae > Protofrankia > Protofrankia sp. Cr2. Next base: position 38,000 of record NZ_CAUVXG010000017.1, on the reverse strand, counting down.
CGAGCGCGACGCCGTCGCAGCAGCAGGCAACCGGATCGACGGGTTTGAGTCAGGCAAAGGCCACGGTGGACGCGAGCCTGGCGAACCCGAGCGGTATCCTTCTTGACACCGCGCTGTCGAAGAAGCCGCCCACGGGCAAGTATGTGATCACAGTGGAAACCCCGGTCCCGGTCACCAAGGTGCGCGACGACGCCTTTGCCGAGGCGGCCAAGGTGTTCGGCTGGCGCTATGAGCGGATCGTCCCCGGCAGCGGTCCCGAGGATTACGGGAACGCGCTCACCCAGGCGATTTCCAAGCATCCCGATGCCATTCACGTCTCCGGCACGCCACTGTCGCTACTCAAGACCCAGTTGGATCAGGCCAAGGCGCAGAACATCCCGGTGGTCTCCGAAAGCGTCGGTGGCGCCTTCGACCCGCCGGTGATCTCCAACAGTCTCGACGGTGACGATCAGGTCGCGGCCTGGGGCAAGATGGTCGCGAGCTATGTGGTGGTCAACAGCGGCGGCAAAGCCAACGTCGCGCTGTTCACGATCAAGGCTTTCCCCATCCTGGGTGTGTTCGTGGACAGCTTCAAGAGCACCCTGTCCAGCACCTGCCCGGCCTGCTCGGTCAAGGAGGTCAACCAGCAGCTCGCCGATCTGGGTACCAAGACCCCGTCCAGCGTGGTCAGCACCATCCAGCAGGACCCAAAGATCAACTGGGCCATCTTCACCTTCGGTGACCTGAGCCTGGGCGTGGACGCGGCGCTCAAGGGCGCTGGTCTGAACGGCAAAGTCAACGTCGGTGGTGAGACGCCCAGCCAGGCCAACCTGGCGGCGCTCAAGGACGGCACCGAAAGCGTGTGGACCGGCTTCTCCGCACCGATCCTCGGCTGGCGCCTCGCGGACATGCTGGCCCGACACTTCAACGGCGATGATCTGGCTGCAGCGAACAAGGTCCTGTTGCCGACCCAGCTCATCACCAAGGACAACGTCTCCTCGGTCCCTCTCGACTCCACCGGGTACTACGTCGGTTTCCCCGGCTACCAGGATGCCTTCAAGAAGCTCTGGCAGGCACAGTAGCCGAAGCGCTCGGCTAGCCCGGCCAAAGGGTGCGCGATCATGGTTTTTTGCGCACCCGGAGGCCTCTTACAAGCCGGCCCGGCCAAAGGGTGCGCGATCATGGTTTTTTGCGCACCCGGAGGCCTCTTACAAGCCGGCCCGGCCAAAGGGTGCGCGATCATGGTTTTTTGCGCACCCGGAGGCCTCTTACAAGCCGGCCCGGCCAAAGGGTGCGCGATCGTGGCTTTTTGCGCACCCGGAGGCCTCTTACAAGCTAGGCACGATCAGGTAGCGCAATCTCGGGTCGGGGATGGCACTGGGCCGTCTCCGACCCGAGGAGGGATCGGGAGACGCAATGCTTGCAGGACTGCGCGGTAAGTCGGTGGTCGTCACGGGCGGTGCCGGCGTGATCGGGTCGGCGGTCAGCCGGCGGCTCGCGGCGGAGGGAGCGCTGGTCGTGGTCGCGGACCTCGACGCGGACGCGGCCAGCAACGCCGCTGAACTGATCGGTGGTGATGCCATCGGCGTCGGTGTCGACGTCACCACGCCGCTCGGCGCACAGGCCAGCGTCGACGCGGCTGTCCAGGCTTTCGGAAAGCTGGACCTTTACCATGCCAACGCGGGCGTGGAGTGCATGGTGCGGACGGTGGCGGACTTCGACCCGGCTGACTTCCATCGGGTCTTCGGCGTCAACGTGCTCGGCGCCTTCCTGTCGGCGCAGGCCGCGGTGCGGCAGCTGTCGGCCCAGGGCAACGGCGGTTCGATTCTTTTCACCGCATCAATCGCGGCCCTGATGGGGACCGGTGGCATGTCGATCTACAATGCCTCCAAGCACGCCGTGCAAGGCTTGGCGCGTTGCCTGGCGTTGGAGGTCGCGGGCACTGGAATCCGTGTCAACTCCCTGGCCCCGGGCGTCGTCGAATCCCGCATGATGGATTCGCTCGGTGCCGGGCTCGGGGCATTGGCAGGGGCGGACGGGACCACTTACAAGGGTCGTATGCAGGGTGCGGTACCGCTCGGCCGGTACGCTACTCCCGAGGAGATCGCGGCGACTGCGGCATGGATCCTCAGCGACGAGGTGCCTTATCTGCACAACGAGTTCATCACCGTCGGCGGCGGCATCGCCCCCTACTGACGGCGCTCTACTGACGGCCGCCTGCAGACGGCCGCCTGCAGACGGCGCTGTGCTGACAGGGCACTCCTGGCGGCCCGCGGCGGATAATCGTGCCGTACTGCTGATTGCCACATGGCGACAGTTGATGGACAGCTGACGAAAGGTGACAGGTCGTGGATCTTGGACTGGCGGGACGGCGGGCACTGGTGACAGGGGGCAGCCGAGGTCTCGGCCGTGCGATCGCGGCGACGCTGGCACAGGAGGGCTGCTCGCTCGCCCTGTGCGCACGCGGTGTCGAGGGTCTGGAGAAGGCGGCGGCCGAGTTGCGCGCCGACGGCGTCCAGGTGTTCGCCGAGCCCTTTGACGTCAGCGACGTCGACGCGCTCACAGCCTTTGTCAACCGCGCCGCGGCGGAACTGGGCGGGCTGGACATCGTCGTGTCCAATGTGTCCGCCGGCCCGGCCAAGGACGCCGGTCAGTGGCAACGCAGCCTGGACGGGGACCTGCTGCCGTTCGTCCGGTTGGCCGAGACGGCCGTGCCGCACCTCGCCGACGGCGGTGGGTCGATCATCGCGATCGGCACGACGAACGCGTTCGACACGGTGCGGCCGGCCTCCCCCAATGCCTATTCGGCCATCAAAGCAGCTGTGCTGCACCATTCCGCGGCGCTCGCGCGGACCCTCGCGCCGCAGGGGATCCGGGTCAACACGGTTTCCCCCGGGCCGATCGAGTACCCCGGCGGGGACTGGGAGAAGGTCCGCGAGCACCGGCCGGAGGTCTACGCGGAGGTTCTGGCCAAGATAGCGGTCGGCCGGTACGGCCAGCCCGAGGACGTCGCGGCCGCCGTCGCCTTCCTGGCAAGCCCCCGGGCCGGATTCTGCAACGGCGTCAACCTCGTGGTGGACGGCGGGCTCGTCACCCGCGTGCAGTTCTAGAACCGGCGGTTGCGACCCATGGCGGGACCAGCCGGCCGGATTGACGCCGTGCTCGTATGCGGCGGGCGTTGGCATGACTTCGATTTCGCGCGGCTGCAGCTTCTTGAACGCCTCGGGCGACACGAGCGGGTACGCACCCGGGTCTTCGAGGACTACGCCCGCACCGATGCGATCGGGTCGGCTGACGTGCTTGTCACCTATACCTGTGACCGGCGTCCCAGCGCTGAGCAGCAGCAGGCCCTGGTGGACTTCGTCGCGCGTGGTGGGCGGTGGCTGGCGTTACACGGAACCAACTCGGCGATCGATGCGCCCGCGCCGGGTACGCCACGCCTGTTCACCACGCCGCGGGTGCTCGGGGAGGTGGCCACGGTGCTGGGCAGCCAGTTCCTCGGCCACCCACCGATCGCGCCCTACCAGGTCGAGATCACCCAGGCGGATCATCCGCTCGTGGTGGGGATCGACCCCTTCGAGGTCAGTGACGAACTGTACGTCAGTGAGCTGCATCCCCCGCTCGACGTGCTGCTGCACACCCGCTACCGCGGGCCAGCCCGGGGCTTCACCGAAGGGCATGTCGCCGATTCCGCGGACGACGTCCAGCCGGTGCTCTACCTGCGCCGCCACGGCGACGGCGAGGTCTGCTACTTCACCCTTGGGCACTGCCGCGGCCGATTCGACGTCCAGGACCTCGGCGTCGACGACCTCGGCCGGACCGACCGGGGGAGCTGGACCGCGCCGGAGTTCGCCACGGTGCTCGACCGCTGCCTGTCCAGAGCGATCTACGGCGCCAGGTAGCCACCGGTATCTCAGCGTCCAGATCAGGCGTCGGGGTCGAGGCGGATGAGCATCTTGCCGACGTTGTCACCCCGCAGCATCCCGAGGAAGGCGGTGACCGCGTTGTCCAGGCCGTCCACGACCGTCTGCCGCGATACCAGTTCACCGGTTCGCAGCCAGCCCGAGATCCGTTCGGTGAATTCCGCCCGCAGATCCTCGTGGTCGCGGACGATGAACCCCCGCAGGGTCACCCGCCGCAGCACGGCCTGGATGAGATGGTCGATGCTGGGCCGGGGGGTCTGCGAGGTGAACTGGGAGATCATGCCGCACAGCGCCACCCGACCGCCGACCCGCAGCGCGTCGAGCGCGGCGACCAGCTGGTCGCCGCCGACGTTGTCGAAGTACAGGTCGATGCCGTCCGGCGCGGCCCGCCGCAGCCCTGCCTCGACCGGTTCGGCGCGGTAGTCGATGGCGGCGTCGAACCCGAGTTCCGTGGTGAGCAGCCCACATTTGGCCGCACCGCCCGCGCTACCGATGACCCGAGCGGCACCGAGCAACCGGGCGATCTGACCAACCGCACTGCCGACCGCACCGCCGGCCGCGGAGACGAAAACGGTGTCCCCCTTTGCCAGCTCGCCCGCACGCAGCAGTCCGGTATAGGCGGTGAAACCGGTCTGGCCGAGCATGCCGAGCCATGTCGAGGGCGCGGCGTGCTCGGCGTCGACGACGGCGAACGAGGCCGGGTCACCCGGGGTCGCGTCGAGCACCGCGACGTCGCGCCAGCCCAACCGGTGGCGCACCCACGCACCTTCGTCGATGCCCGGAGCGCGGCTTTCCAGAACCCGTCCGACAGCGGACCCGTCCAACGGCTCGCCGATGGTGAAGTTCGTCGTGTAGTGCTTCTCGGTCTCCTCGAGGCGACCCCGCATCGACGGATCGACGCTCATGAAGGCGTTGCGCACGAGCAGCTGGCCCTCGCCCAGCGCGGGCACGGGCCGTTCGCAGAGCGCGAAGTCGTCCAGGGTCGGCCCGCCGGGCCCGGGACGGCGGGCCAGCGTCACCACCCGGGTGCGGCGGCCGGCCGCGCTCATGCCGGGGTGTTGCGGTCTGAGCGCCGGGCCCGGCGGCCGACCCAACCGGCGACCTGCAGGTCGGCATGGCGGATCTCGCCCGACTGCCAGCGCGCGTCGGAGTCGAACAGGCCGCGCTGGCCGGTCGTCGGGTCGTAGACCTCGACCAGACCGTTGTCCGTCAGCGTGTACACCTGCTTGCTGATCGGATGAGTCACGCTCATCGGATTGGTACTCACTGCACGCTCACAGCTCCTTCCTTTGGTCCTTCGGTGACCAGAAGTTGTGGCCGCCAGGCCCTACAGGCCGTGTAGTTCCTCCACGCGGCGTACACCACGTTTGGCTACCACGACCGGGCCGGTCACGCGTAGTTGGCAGGCAAGTCGTATTCGCTCGTCCGCCGCCGAACCGATCGAGGCCAGCCCCTCCCGCTCAAGGTCGCCGATCGGGCCGCAGTGCTCCGCACCGTCGCTGACTCGTAGGACACAGGTGCGACACGTGCCGAGGCCACCGCAACTGGTCGGCCACCAGTATTCGCACCGGCGAGCGGCGGCGAAGACGGTCTCGGTCTCGGCTACCGCCAGCACGATGCCGGACGGCGTGACCGTCACCTGTGCGGTCAGCGTGACATCCACATGTCGAGCAGATAGTGGAAATGCCGGATGCGGCTTTCCTGATAGCTCGCGAGGGTGATACCGGGCTTGCGCGTCGTCTTCAGGCCCTGCTGCACGAACGGTAGGTTGGCGATGTCCTGGTCGAAGACCGGACCCAGCAGGCCGAGTTCGGGAACGTCGGCCATGTCCACGTCCTCCGGTACCCATCGGATTTTCGCCGGGGCGGGGCGCGGGGTGCCCTTGGGCCATCCGGACAGGAAGAAGATTTCGGAGATGCAGCGGTCGGGGTCGTTACCGTAGGGCCGGAACCGGTAAATGATGTTCGATTTCTTTCCGGCCCAGGGGTGGAAGTTCGGAAAGAGAATGTAGTTGATCGCGTCCAACAGTTCGCTGTCGGTGATTTCCGCGTAGTTCTCGCCGGACAGCGCGTTCAGTTGGTTGCGCATCTGGTCGGCGAGCACCGCTCGGGCCGTGCTGCCGGCTGGGATCTCCGGCAGCTTGTCGCCGGACGGCGTGAGGTCCCGCCCCTGGGTCGAGGCGTAGAAACCGCGCGAGAAGTAGAAGCTCTCCAGGACCTCCTCCTCGGTGACGCTGCCCGCCAGGTGCGGGCTGGGCACACCCTGCGGAGTGATCGTGCGGTCCCAGTTGGTGCCGGCGACGACGTCATACTGCGAGTTGGCATCGCCCATCCAGGCCAACAGCTGCGGATGGGTGCTGATCACATGAAAGGCCTCCATGAAGGCCTCCTGCCCGATCTTCCAGTTGCAGGGCAGGATCTTCGCAATGTGCAACGAGGTGTACCGGTCGTCAAGCGGCCAGCGGGTGAAATGGTCCGGCAGGTCACCGGCGAAGGTCTCGAACGGCTCGCAGTCGGGATCCATGTTGATGAAAACGAAGCCCCCCCAGGTGGCGACCTTCGCCTCCGGAAGGTTGAACGTCGCCGGGTCGACATGGGGGAAGTCCCAGGCACACGGGATGCTCTTGAGAGTGCCGTTGATGTTCCAGGTGAAACCGTGGAACGGGCAGCGGAACTCTGGCACGTGCCCGCCTGCGGTGCGCAGCTTGCGCCCGCGGTGCAGGCAGGCGTTCACGAAGGCCCGGATCTCGGTCGGGGTGGTCCGCACGATCAGCAGCGAGTCGTCGGCTATCTCGTAGATCTCGTGATCACCGACCTCGGGGATGGCCTCCTCGCGGCAGGCGAACTGCCAGACCCGCCGCCAGAGCTTCTCGACCTCCATGCGGTGCCAGGCGGGTGAGATGTAGCGCTCGACGTCGATGTCGTCGTCGCCGAGGTACTCGTTGACGCTCACCCGCAGGACGTCGGGTACGGGCCGGGTGTCCGCGGCGAGGTAGTCCTGCGCGGAGGGACCGGGGCAACGGGCACGGGTGTCGGGCTCCTGCGTGACCATGGTGCCTCCCGAAGTTTCTGGTGTCTGGCTATAGTAACCGGCCGTCAGGCGTGACGGGTGAAGTCGCGGTGTCCGCGGTGCAACCTCGGCTTGCCTACCAACCTCGGCTTGACTACCAACCTCGACCGTGACTACAGCGCCAGGACCGTCACGGTGCCGGTTGAACCGTCGACCTCCAGCAGCGTCCCGGTGGGGATGCGCCGGCTCGCCGCCGGTACGCCCGCCGCGCACGGGATGCCGAGTTCGCGGCTGACGATCATCGCGTGGCTGCCCATCGCGCCGACGTCGACGACGGCGCCCGCCGAGACCATGAACAGCGGTGTCCACGACGGGTCGGTCTGCGGGGCTACCAGAATCTCGCCGGGTGCCAGGTCGCCGGCCGCGTCGATGGCGGTCACGACCCGCGCCCGGCCCCGGGCCACGCCCGCGGCCGCACCGACACCGCGCAGTACCTCACCCGGTTTGACGGGACTGATCTCGGCGTCGACGCGTCGTCCCAGCGATGCGATGGGCGGCAGGGGCCTGGTGCCGTCGATGAACACCGGTAGGTCGAGGCCGAACAGCCCCCGCCATTCCCGCTCCCGGTCGGCGAGGGTCGCGCTCAGCGAGTCCGGGTCCAGGGCGAGCGTTTCCAGTTCGGCGTCGGTCGCCATGAAGATCTGTCCGGGGTGGTCGAGATGACCGTGCTCGTGCAGGCGCCTACCGAGCTCCACCAGCGGCATCCGCGCCTCGTGCAGGATCTTGATGCAGGTGGTCTTCGCGCGTTCCCGCCAGGCACCGAAGCGGCGCGCCGAGGCGAGCGCGCCGTGGCAGGTGGCCTGCGCGGTGGCGTCCCCGCCGAGGCGAGCGAGCGCCTGCGTGAGCGCGGCCTCGGTGTCCACGGCCTGGCTGCGCGCGCGCAGGACCGGGGATGCGTCGTCGTCGAGGTGGCGCAGCCGGTCGAGCAGCGCCAGCGGCAGCTCGGGCCTGGTCTCCCAGGTTTGCGAGCCCAGGTCCCACTCGTTGGGGCCGCGGTAGCCGAAGTCCCGCAGGAAGGCCGCGAACCCTGCGTGGAACGCGGGATGGACGTCGGCCAGGCGTGTGACCAGGCCGTTCACCCCACCGTCGAACGCGGCTGCGAGCCCCGCGTCGCCGCGGATGATCCGGGAGAGGTCCCAGAGCGCGAAGGAGGGGGCGGCCGAGTCGACGTCCCCGGCCTTGCCGATGAGCCGGACTACGAGGGCGGTGTCGCCGCCGAGGAGCTGGCCGAGCACGCCCGGACCGACCGCGCTGCTGTTTGAGGCGATCACCTCGCCGCGCCACGCCAGCCGTTCCAGCGACAGCACCGACCGGGCTCTGGCAACCAGGGCCAGCGCGCTCATCGTCGCCAGGTTGGGACGCTGCTCCCGTAGCGTGTCAGCGATCGCGCGATCCTCGTCGAGCTCCGGGAACGTCGTCGTCGACAGCACCCACCCCGCCCGCGCCGCGATGGCCGCGGACCGTTCCTCATTGACGTCGTCCGGTCGGATGACGTGCGCCGGCGGCTCACCGCCGCCCGCGAACCACATGGCGTCCACCGCGTCGGTGCTGATCCCGGAACGGATACCGGTCAGCCGTGGCAACGTCATGTTGACGTACAGGTGGCCGTAGAAGAAGGCCGCGTTCGGGGAGACGTCGACCGACTGCTCGGCCAGGGTGAACGCCCCGAAGGCGGCCACACCCGTGTCCCAGCCGGGAAGGATGAACGGGATCCAGCCAAGGCTTGCGCCCAGCGGCGTGATCGGATCCGCCAACACGTCGTTGGCGTTGAGCCGAGTGTAGATCGGAAAGCGCTGGCTCGGCTGTGTGTCGATGATCCACTGCTGGCTGGTCATGCGTCCCGCTCCTCCTGGTCCGTCCGACATGGACCGACGTTGGCTGGTGTATCTGTGACGTGCAACACTCCTACGGTAGAAACTGTAGTGCAAGCAAACTAAGTGGCTGATGTTTCGGTTCGCAGGTCCCCAGGTTCGTGATCATGGTTCTGTTTGCGCGCCTGTCGACCTCACGCGCTCCCAGGAGGACGTATGCAGCTTGAAGGCAAGGTCGCGGCCATCACGGGAGGGACGGCGGGTATCGGCCGCGCCATCGCCGAGGCGTTCCTCGCGCAGGGGGCGTCCGTCGCGATCAACGGTCGGTCCGTGGACAAGGGGGAGAAGACGCTGGCGGCACTCGGGGCCGGCACCCGGGCGATCTTCCGCGCTGGTGACGTCACCCAGCAGGCCGAGGTCGAGGGCTTCATCGACGCGACCATCGAACACTTCGGACGTGTCGACATCCTGGTCAACAACGCCGGTGGAGCCAGCGGCCTTCAGCCGACCGTCCTGCTCAGTGACGAGACGTGGGACCTCACGATGAAGTGGAACCTGTACTCGACCTTCTGGGCCACCCGGCGCGCCCTGCCGGCGATGATCGAACGCAAGTGGGGGCGGATCATCAACATCTCCTCGGTGGAGGGCAAGCACGGCAAGCCCGTCCTGACCCCCTATGTGGCCGCCAAGCACGCCATCAACGGCATGACGAAGTCGATCGCCCGTGAGGTCGGAACCGACGGGGTCACCGTCAACTCGATCTGTCCGGGTCTGATCATCACAGACGTCGTGAAGGAGAACGGGCCGGCCACGGCGGCGGCCATGGGGATCACCTTCGACGAGATGGTCGAGCTGTTCGCCAAGGAGTCCTCGATCAAGCGGCCCAACACGGTCGAGGAGGTCGCGGCTATGGCGGTGTTGCTCGCCTCGCCCGCGGGCGCGGGTATCACCGGCGCGCTGCTCAGCGTCGACGGCGGCACCGCCTCCTACTGACGATCGCCGGCCCTGTCGCCACGTTTCGTCACGGCCGGTGGTCGATGAGGATCGGTTCCTCGGTGACGGTGATGGTGTCTCCCGGTTGGACGGCGGTTGTACTGCCGTCCAACCGGGAGATCGTCTCGACGCCGCTCAGGCGAGCAGGGTGCGGCCGAGGTGGTCGGCGGAGTCCCGGGCGCCGGGGAGGATGAAGAAGTAGCCGCCGCCGGTGGGGCTGATGTAGTCGACCAGCGGCTCGTCGATGAGCCTGGTCTGGGTGGCCTCGAACTGGCGGGCGATGTCCTGCTGGTAGCAGCAGAAGACCAGACCCATGTCGAGGTTGCCGTTGGCGTCGATGCCCCGGTCGTAGTTGTAGCCACGGCGCAGGATGCGGGACCCCGCGGTCTGCGCCGTGCGGGGGTTGGACAACCGGATGTGCGCGTCGAGAGGAATGATCTTACCGTCGGTGTCACCGGCGTAGTCCGGGATGTCACGTTCGGCCGTACCGTCCAGCGGGGCGCCGGTGTCCCGCCGCCGGCCGATCATCATCTCCTGTTCGTTGAGAGAGACCCGGTCCCAGAACTCCACCAGCATGCGGATGACGCGGATGACCTGGTAGGAGCCGCCCGCGGTCCAGGCGGGCTCGTCGCCGCCGGGTACCCAGACCAGCCGGTCCATCTCGGCGGCGCTGGTCACGTCCGGGTTGGCGGTACCGTCTTTGAAACCGAGCAGGTTGCGCTGTGCTCCCGACGGCCGGGGTGGGTTCTGGAAGCCGTCGACGCGCCAGCGCAGCTGCATGCCGCCACGGGTGTGACGGGCGATGTCACGCAGCGCGTGCAGCACGGTGTCGCGGCTGTGCGCGCACAGCTGCAGGCTGAGGTCGCCGTGGCACTGCGTCGCGTCGAGGTTGTCGTTGGGGAACGTACGCATCGGTGTCAGGTGGAGCGGCCGTCGGTCGGCCAGCCCGAACCGGCCGTCGAACAGCGACGCGCCGACCCCGACGGTGACGGTCAGCGAATCGGAGGGCACGGTGGGCCCGACGATGCCGCTGTCCGACGGTGGGGCGGTGCTGCCGAGGTCGACCGGGACACCGCCGGCGGTCAGGAACCGCGCCCGCTCGGTGATGGTCCGCAGCAGCTCGGCCAGGCCGGCGCGGTCCGGCGCGATCACGTCGAAGGATGCGAACATCGCCGCCGTGGGTGGCGGTGTGACGATCCCGGCCTGATGGGTCCCGTGAAAGGGGACCCTCGTGTCCGAGCTCGTGTCGGTGGTGTCGCCTTCGCCGGTGGTGGCCAGCGCCACCCCGCCGGCACCGACACCGGCGCCGACGGCTGCACCCGCGGCCAGCGCGCCGGCGAGAAACGACCGGCGCCCGAGCGCAACGCCGGGGAGTCCGGCGCGGCGCCGGGGTGCCGGGCAGCTGGACGTGACGGTCGGGTCTGCCTGCTGCCGTGGCAGCGACGGCTCGGATGCTTCGGTCATCGGTGGCTGCTCCGGGAGGTCGACGGGGTCGCGGGCGGGAATGCCGGGCTCGCTCATCCGGTGTTCCTGATTTCGAGGACGTCGGGGATGGGCGCGAGGGTCTCCAGCAGCGCACCGAGGCTGCCGTTGAGGCGCTGCCGGTCAGCGAGGGGGAGACGGTCCGGGGCGATCCAGGTTCCGGCCGGGTCGGCGGTCTGGCGCAGGAGCGTCCCGAATGCGTCGAGCTGGCGTTGCGAGGCAGCCAAGGTCGCCGGCGCCCGGGTCGTCAGCAACGGCGCAATGATGGTCAACAGCTCGCGGGTACCGTCCACGTTCGCCGCCGCGGTCGCCAGCGCCGTGCCGCTGCCCTGGTCCGCGGACCCGGTGAGCTGGAACTCGATGGTGTTCTCAAGAATCTCGTGGGTGCGCAGGGCCAGGTCGTTGGAATCGAACTCCTGGGTGGGGAATGCCTTGGCGAGCTCGGCGACGGAATCGGCGAGCGTCGCCACCGGTGCTTTCAACGAGTCCACCGACTCGCCGTGCCACAGCCCGTACTCGACCCGGTGGAAGCCGGCGAAGTCCGGGTCGCCGACGCCGCCTGGCAGACCGGCGGGCCGTCCGTTGATCGACGCGTCGAAGTCGCCGAATGTGCCGTAGGCGGCGCCGAGGCGTTCGTAGTCGAGATGAGCTGTCAGCCAGTCGCGACGGGCTGCGTCGAGGTCGCCGGCCTCGACGTCCGCCCGCAGCGTGTCGGTGTCACGTGCCAGCGTGGCCAGCCCCGCGCTGACGAAGGCCCGGTAGGCGTCCACCGGCGCGCTCATGGTCTCGTCCGTCACCGGAATGATCGCCAGGCCGCCGTCGCCCGACCCGGCCACCCGCCGGCTCGCCGAGACGACGGGATCTCCACCATCGGGCAGGCATTGCCAGGCGTAGGTACCGCCGCCGATGGTCGCCGACAGCGGCCGGCTGGTGCCCGGCGCGAGCAGTTCGATCTCGGCGTGGATCGCTCCGCTCGCCGGCTCGATGAGGCGGACCTCCATGGCTTTCGCGCCGGTGTTGCGAACGGTGAAGGTCACCCGGCCCGGTTGCGGCGCGTCCCAGGCTGTGACGCAGGAACCGGACGTCGCCTCGATCATCGTGTCACCGCTGCCGGCGGCCGGGCCGAGCGCCAGGATGGCGGCGCCGGCGGCGACGGCGGGTACGGCGATCATGGTCACCGGAAGCACCCAGCGCGGCACCCGCCGCGCACCACCCGGCGCTGAGGTCGGCTCCGGCGCTGCTTCGGCCGGGGCCGGCTGCTTGGGAACCTCGGCGGCGGGCAGGGCCGCGGGCGCGTCGGCGGGTGCCGGACGCGGGGGGCGGATACCCCGGACGAACAGGGCCATCACCGGGATCAGATAGGCGAGGTAGCCGACGAGTTGGAGCACGGTCATCCGGGTTGTGATGTTGAAGATGCCCTCGACGAGCCGGGCGTACCACGAGCTCGGGTCGACGCTGGTGCCGAGGTCGAACGCGGTCGTGCCGATGCCGGGCAGGATGGTGCTCTCCTGCAGATCACGCAGGCCGTACCCGGTCACACCGGACGCGATCACAATCAGCCCGATGCCGGTGAACGTGAAGAAACGGGTCAGATTGATCTTCACGGCCCGGCGATACATACCGACGCACAACGCAGCGGCGAGTGTGAGCCCGGCTGCGGCCCCGACCAGCGGACCGACCGATTCGCCTGCGCCGCGGGTGGTCGTCCAGACGAACAGGGAGGTCTCCAGACCCTCCCGGGCCACCGCGAGGAACGCGGTGAGGACCAGGATCCCGGGGCCGAGCGTCAACGCGGCCGTGACCTTCCCGCTGATCTCACCGGACAGCGCTCGTGCCGACCGCCGCATCCAGAAGATCATTATGGTGACGAACCCGACGGCGATCAGGCTCAGGATGCCGCTGAACCCTTCCTGCGCTTTGGTCGACATCGAGGCGGCGGCGAAGGTCAGGACCGCGCCGAAGCTCACCGAGAGCGCCGCCGCAGCCAGTACCCCCGTCCAAACCTGGGGGAGGCGCTCGCGTTGGTCGGCGCGAACAAGCGTGGCGACCAGGATCGAGACGATCAGACCTGCTTCGAGACCCTCGCGTAGCCCGATGAGCAGGTTCGGGACAACGTCGCTCCACACGTCCGGTACCTCCGTGATCGCCAGTATTAGTTTAGGGAAGGTATCAGAAGTATAAGTAAACTTCACCTAATTTACTGATAGTAAAAGATCATGCCTGGACGGTGAGGAAGCCGATGAGGGTGGCAATCCACCAACCGGCCTGCGAAACCGCGGCGCTGATCCCCGCCCGTACGAGCAGTAGTCGGCCGGGGCGCGTGGACCGCACCAGCCGCTGGTGGACCGACCAGACGTGCAGGCCGTTGAAGGCGATGACGAGTACCAGCAGAAGTTTCACCCGAGTGAGGGGTGCGGACAGGTCGGGATGCAGGAGGACGCCGCTGAGGATGAGGCCGGCCAGGCCGCCCCAGATCGCCAGGTGTAGGCCGCTCGCCACGGCGAGGACTTCGCCGAGCCGGCGCCGGCCGAGAAGCCACAGCAGCCCGAAAAAGTCGATCGCAAGGACCGAGCCGAAGCCGACCACGAGTGACGCCAGGTGCCCGAAGAGTGCCACCGCGTGCAGAGTCGGGTCCGCTTGGAGGTGGGTCGCGGTCCACACCGCCGCTGCCCAGCCTGCGGCGACCACGCCACCAGCTCCGAACAGCGCCCACGTCGGCAGGTTCCGACCGGTGTCGCCGGACATCGTGATGATGACTGCCGGGACGGATCGCCGCGGGTCCGCTTGCTCGCTGTTCGGCTGGATTGGCGTCAGCTCGGGGAACGGGGCACGCCAGGACACAGGTTCTCCTTTGATGCGGGACAAGAGAAGGTTATATAACCCATAATTTAGGCTTACCTAACCTTCTTATCGACGCCGCGTCAATGTGGATCATGTTTCGACCTGTGGAGGCGGACCGCCCGGCCCCTCAGTGCCGGACCGGGCGCTCGTAGCCAGCCTGGGTTTCTGGCTTGAGCTCAGGAACGACTGCCGAGCAGGTGGCCGGTTTCGTTCGCGGAGTGGACGACGATCCGGCCCGACGAGAGCTTCTCGACCCGGGACACCGAGGTGTACCCGGCGTTGAACCAGAAAAGGTCGCGGGTACCGATGACCCCGGCCAGAATGGCGTTGATGATCCCGCCGTGGCCGACGGCCACCACCCGGCCGGACGGCCAGCGCTCGAAGAGCTGCTCCAGGCAGTCGTGGGCACGGGCGATGAAGGCGGGTTGGTCGAGCTCCGGGACGAAGTCGTTGTAACGGCCTTCGACGGCTGCTCGGGCGCGTGGGTCGTCCGCGGCCATCTGTTCCACCGGGGTGTAGACCTCGTTCGGTTCGTGGGGTTCCCACTCGCGCAGGTCGGGGATCTCGACCGGGACGAATCCCAGTTCCGCGGCGAGTACGGCCGCGGTCTCGCGGGCCCGCCGCAGCGGGCTGGTGGCCAGGGCGTCCACCTGCTCGGCGGCCAGCCACGCAGCCAGCCGCTTGGCCTGGATCATGCCGTCCCCGGCCAGGCCGGGATCGGCGACGCCGTTGACGGGCAGGCCGTGGCGGACGAACAGCACCTCAGTCATGGGTTCACTTTCCAGATCCCGGCCCGGAGGCCGTGGGTAGGTATCGGCCGAAGGCGGTGAGGGCGAGGGCGGGGGTGAGGGTTGTTTATCCGGCAATGGTGCGTTCGGTGTCCCAGTAGGGACGCCGCAACGCCTTCTTGTCGACCTTGCCCATGGCGTTGCGAGGTAGTTCCATGATGATTTCATATGATTTCGGGCATTTGTATGCGGCGAGTGAGGCCCGGCAGAACTGGTCGAGGTCTCCGCTGTCCGGTGCCTGGCCCGCAGGCACGATCAGTGCCCGCAACGCCTCACCCATGTCCGTGTCGGGTACACCGATCACGGCGACATCCGCTACCTGGGGGTGGTGCGCGAGGACACGCTCGCTCTCGGCCGGGTAGAGGTTCACTCCTCCGGAGACCACCATGTCAGCTATCCGGTCGGTGATATGAATGTAGCCGTCCGAATCGACATAGCCGACGTCACCGAGCGTGAACACATCGGGCGCGAGGTAGGCGGCCGCGGTCTTGGCCGGGTCGTCGTGGTACCGCACGCCCCGGTCGGCCGGGGCACGGAAGCCCAGTACCCCGACCTCGCCGGCGGGCACCGGGGCATTGTCGGTGTCGAGGACCACAGCCTCGAACGGCGGCACGCAGCGGCCGACCGAACCGGGTCGGACCAGCCACTCCTGGCTGCTGATCCGGCAGAGCGTGCCCACCTCGCTGCCGCCGTAGGATTCCACCAGCACCGGCCCGAACCAGTCGATCATCGCCCGTTTGACGTCGGGCGGGCAGGCCGACCCGGTGTGGGGCAGACTGCACAGACTCGTCACGTCATAGCGGGCGCGCACGCCGGCGGGCAGGGCGAGCAGCCGGGAGAAGTGCGTCGGGACCATCACCGCCGAGGTCACCCGGTGGCTCTCGATGAGGCGCAGCACGCGCTCGGCGTCGAACCGCCCGAGGACGACCACGGGCTGTCCGGACAGCAGGTGGCGCAGGCTTGTCAGGGGAGCGTTGTGCTGGAGCGGCCCGACCACCAGGTGTGGTCCGGCGGGGAAGCCCGAGCGGGCGGCCAGCGCCTCGGCGTAGGCCACCGCAGTCCGCGGTGTCGGCGCGGTCCAGCGGACCTCGGTACCCCGTGGTCGGCCGGTGGTGCCAGAGGTGTAGACCAGCGGTGGTCGGGCGGGCCGGCCGGCAACATCCGGCATCGCACGGTCACTACCCGTCCAGTCCGTCCAGGCCGTCTGGCTGCCAACGCCGGTACCGGCACCGTGGACGACGACGACGCGTAACCGTGCGGGTCCGGCGGCGGCGGTCACACCGTCGTGGCTGGCCGGCCCGGTGACGGCTGCCACCGCGCCGGCGTCGAGGAGCAGGTCGGCCAGCTCTCCGGCGGTGAGCTGGCGGGAGACGGCCACGGTTCCGACGCCGGCGAGGATGCCTGCGGCGTGCGCGACCAGGGTGGGGATGGAGTTCTCGCCGGAGACCGCGACCCGCTCCCCGTTGCCACCCGCTACCGTCAGCATCTCCGCGGCGACTCCACGCACCTGGGTGGCGAGTTCCGCCCACGTCAGGTGGCCGGTGTCGTCCACCAAGGCGACGCCGGTCGGGTCCTGCCGCATCCGATCATCGATCCCAGCG
Source organism: Protofrankia sp. Cr2 (assembly GCF_963555885.1). NCBI lineage: Bacteria > Bacillati > Actinomycetota > Actinomycetes > Frankiales > Frankiaceae > Protofrankia > Protofrankia sp. Cr2. The sequence continues at coordinate 21,513 of NZ_CAUVXG010000017.1, read as the reverse complement.
AGCCGCAACGGACCTCACCGCCCTTTTCAAGGTCTGACCCCTGTTGCCCGTCCACCCCGGATGACTGTAGCCACATAGCTGTAGACAGCGTCAAGAAACCGGGTTGATCGAAGTCGGCGAAACCGGGCTGGGTGGGGGCAGCGCGAGCCCGCTGCCCGCGGTCACCCCGCCGTCGACCGGGATCGCCGCGCCGGTCACGAACGAGGCCGCCGGCGAGATGAGGAAGGCGATCACCTCGGCCACCTCCCGCGGGTGTCCCCACCGCTGCAGGGGCACCGCCCGCCGCAGGGCCTCGAAACGTTCGGCGTCGGCGGCTTCGAGACGGCTGGTCATGGCGGTGCGCACCGGACCGGGACAGACCGCGTTGACCCGGATCCCGTACAGCGCGAGGTCGATGGCGGCCGATCGGACCAGGTTGATCGCTCCGGCCTTGGCCGCCGCGTACGGCCAGCGCCGGGGTTCACCACCCAGGCCGGTGACGGACGAGGTCACCACGACCGCTCCGCCGCCGGCGCGGCGCATTGCCCCGATCGCGGCCCGCAGGCCCAGCACCACCGCGCGCAGGTTCACCGCGATGGACTCGTCGAAGACGGCGAGATCGGCGCTTTCCAGATCTCCCGACCGTGCGATCCCGGCGTTGAGTACCACGGCATCGAGCCGTCCGAACCGCTCCTGTGCCGTTGCCACGGCCGCGGTGTTGACCGCGGGGTCGGTGACGTCGCCGGCGAGTGCGACAGCATGATCCGTCCCGGTGAGCCAGGCCAGCGCCACGGTGTCGCGGTCCACGCCTACGACCCGCCCACCCCGTTCCAGCAGCAGTTCGGCGGTGGCCCGCCCGATGCCCGACCCGGCTCCGGTGATGACGGCGACCTGACCGGTGGTCGTCATACCTGCCCGACCCGGGGATCGAGTCGGACCGGATTCCTACGCGCCCATGCGTGTGCCTCGGACGAGGCCACCCAGGCCAATGCGTTCGCGATCAGCTGTCGGTAGTTCGCCAGCGCGAACGTGCGGGCGCAGTCGCCGGGCAGCAGGTAGACCAGTGGACTGCGCCCGGCGACCTTCGCCCAGGCCAGAAGGTCGCTCGCGGGCGGGTGCCCCGAGCAGTCGGGCGCCTGCCGCTCGCCGAACATGACGTGTTCATAGGCCGAGCGGAAGCGGCTGCCGTTCAGGTCGGCGTCGGTCCGCAGCAACGGGACGACGTCGGCTTCGAACACCGGGCAGCAGTACAGCTCGTCGGTGACGGTGAACTCGGCGACGCCGGCGCAGACCGGGTGGGCGGGCGCCGCCACGCGCACGGGGTATTCGCCCACCCAGCTGCCCGACGACGGCCACATCCGGCCGCGTAACCGGGCTGGCGCGTAGTGGAACCGACCGCCCAGCGCCTCGGCCCAGCCCTCCCAACCAGGCCAGCCGGCCAGCGAGTGGTGGGTGACGACAAGCCCCTGGCCCATCTCAAGCAGCTCGACGAGGGCACGGGCCACCTGCGGATCGGGGCCTTCGGGCCCGGGCGGCGAGCCCCGATGCAGGCGCAGACCGGGGATGTCGTGGCAGAGCAGTGCGTCGAAGCTTCCGGCATGCTCAGGCCGCAACCACGCCTGCGCGCAGGGCTGGACTGCATGCGCCCACAGCCAGTCCCGGTCGGCACAGATGTCGGCGACCATCCCGAGGAAGGCGTCAAGGTCGACACGGTGACCGCCGGTGAGAACCAGGACCCGCATGGGTTCATCTCCTTGACTTAG